>JAXHTA010000210.1:0-6718 GCA_034190285.1 Thermodesulfobacteriota bacterium
CGTCCAGGCAAAATGGTACAAGAAAATGAACATATTAGGCACACATTCAAGCCCTAACAGGCAATTCAATAATAAACTTGGTCCCCTTTGGTTTATTGTCCTGGACCCGGATAAACCCATTATGGTCCGTGATTATGGTATTCACAATAGCGAGGCCCAAACCTGTCCCCTGTTTTTTTGTTGAGAAGTATGGCTCAAACATTCTCGTCTTGTGTTCAGGAGATATGCCAACGCCGTTGTCAGAAACCTCGATTCTCACAGTCTGAAGGACTTTGTCGTAATTGAGATCGACAACTACCTTCCCATCACCGTTGGCCGCCTCAATAGCATTATCAAGTAGATTAATCATCACCCTTTTCATTTGTTCTCTGTCAAGACTGAAGACAGGGACTCCCTCCAGATCCTTGAAGACCAGTTCTATACCTTTATGGGCCTCTTTGTAAAGGCTTAGGGCCTCTTTGATGATTGTGCGGATATCTGCAGGAGAAAGATTCGCCGCCGGCATACGCGCAAAATTCGAAAACTCGTTCACAAGGCCCTTCAGTTCCTTTACTTGCCTGACAATCATCTCAGTGCACTCCTGGAACACCCTTCCTTCCTCACCGTCAAGGGTCTTTCCATACCTCTTCTTCAGCCTTTGTGCAGACAGTTGGATCGGTGTCAGGGGATTCTTAACCTCATGGGCAATACGTCTGGCTACTTCCCTCCACGCGGCCATCCTATGGGCCTTTTCAATCTCGCTCAAATCCTCAAAAACAGCTACAATGCCGAGATGGTTTCCTCGATCATCTTGAAGTACATTCAACGATACAAGCAAGGTCAATCTCTTTCCTTCCACAGACAACCTGATCTGCCTCTCCAAGGAACCCTTGTGGAAAAGGAGGCTGTCCTCCAGAAAACCATCGATTGTTTCGATGTAGTCCTTAGAAAGGATCGCCCTGTAATTGACTCCGATGGTATTTTCCGCTCTTATATTCAGCATCCTTTCTGCTGATTTGTTGATAGTGAGGATATTTCCATTGGCATCGGCAGATACGACACCAGCGGCCACATTGGCCAGAACGATTTCCATATAAAGCCGACGCTGTTCCAGTTCAAAATTACTCTTTATCAGTTCCCTGTTGGCCTCCTCAAGTTTATCCTTGCTCGTCTTCAGGTCCATTGTCATTCTATTGAAGGAATTGACCAGCCCTCCGATTTCATCCTTAGCCTCCAGATCGATATAAAAATCATAGTCCCCGGAAGCTATCCGGTTTGTTCCTTCGGCCAATTCTTTAATTGGGATTGTAATCTCCCGAGAGAGATAGAAGCCAAACCATATGGAGGAAAAAATAATGAGAAGGGTAACAATGGAAAGCGTTATCATATTGCTGATTTTTATCGGTTTTTTGAGCATTTTGAGTTGACGATATTCTTGGAGCCCCCTTGAGATTGCCTTGAGTTGATTTACAAGACTGCCCGGAACGAATTTTGCCAGGACAATCAGGCCGACCACTGCCTTTGATTCTGTTCTAGAAAAAACAGGGACTATTCCGCTGACCAGATCCCCGTGGGGGGAGGATTGAACATGCTGACTATCAGTCCCCTTCTCAAGGCTTTCTCTCAAGAAATCACGGCCAGGGCCTTCAAAGGTACTCAAGTCAATCCTGTGATCCTGGGAGACTGTTCTCGGCCCCAGCTTTCTCGAAAAGACCTTCAGAGAAGCAAGATTGTATTCCTTCCGTTTGTCATGAATAAACTTTTCGAGGTTCTCCTTCCTTGCAAGCAACATAAAGCCCTCGTATGTAATTACCCGGCTTAAGCTGTTACCGTAATAAAGGATTTCATCGGTAATCCGGTTGTAATAATCCTGCCCCACTTCAAGGGATTTCTTCAGGGATTGCTCGACCTGAAGGTTGAACCAGTATTCGATGGATGAAGAAATGAACTGGACGGAGACAAAAAAGAGAATAACCGTCGGTAACAGCGAAAGTATCATAAACGCTAGGATCAGTTTAGTCCTGAGTTTTGCGCCCATGATATTCTTTTTTCTTTCAAATAACAGCTTGACCAGGTTTCTAACGGTAAGAAAGAGGAGGAGGAGAAGCAATATCACGTTGACGTTGATCAGGGCAAAAACAAGAATGCTGCCTGAGATGGGTAGATCCAGCCCAAGATCAAAGACGTGTATCCCCAGATAGGTCAGGAAGGAAATCACGACAAACAGGGAGATGATCATGTACCTTTCCCTGCGTCGCCTCTTGAAATCGTGACTTTCGGCTTCTATGTAATCTTTCATGATGGTGGAATATCCGGAACAGCCTAAAACTAAGGTCCTCATCCGGACATAAACTCGTCAGTATTTGAAATCCACCGTATGCCAATCGGTCTCAAAATCCCACAATGAGAGGAAGAAGAAGACGTAATGGAGATAAAAGGGGAGTGTTATTTTATCTAGTTCTGCCATCATACGGACTCGATAGCGGCTGTCCTTACAAAGCCTATGAGGCTCGACGATTTTAAGACGCACGATTTTGGACGCCAATTCCTTGGCCTCCTGGAAATCCTGAACCACTATCCACTCATTGTTCCTTTCCGAAAGCCTCACCATGTAGACCTTCTTGAGATTATCGTATCGGATGTCGTGACTTACCTTTAGGACCGCAATCTTCTTGTCCCACCAGAACTCATTGATTTCATAGAGCTTTATGAAAAAGGTAAAAGTCGTATTGATCCCATTTTCAATGGCCTTTTTCATGTCTTCCGTAAAACAGTTGGTGATGCTGAAGGAAAGCAGGGGATGGCCCCCGGTATTGGTGACCATGATATCCGTCAAAGCGGCCTCACTTGCCCGAGCCGGAGAAGCAAATAACCCAAAAAACAGAAAGAGCATTATCGCGGCCCTTGCAATAACCTCCTTCACAAAAAGACGCATGCTATCCCTCTTTTCTCCCAAAAGAGACATCCATCCATTTGATACATAAAACCAGATATTTTATATACATAATACTTCAAAGGTTGTTCAAATGCAAGCCGTATCATCCCCCCGCTACACCCAAGAAGCCGCCCGCTCCAGGCGTAGACACAAGACACCTGCAATGAAATACTGCAAGCAGTAGAGAATCCACGTCCGGAAGCGGTTACGTTGGGAACTGAAGCGGAGAATCCGGCAAAAAAAAGGCCACCTCCCAGTTTCTCTCCGGGAAATGGCCCCGTAATTATGAACATTCAGTCTATTTTTTCACGCAGGAACAGAACCCAGCGCACCAAAGGCCGGAATCTTAACACTGTTCTTGGTACATTCTCCTGGTGTCTTAAAAGCCAACTCTTTCCAGTGCTTTTTGGCCTCCATCAGCTTCCCTAACATGTGCTGGTTAAGAAAATGGCCGGATTTCTTGACGACAAAATGCCCGATGATCGCCGCCCCGATGATAGAAAGGTCTCCGATAAAATCCAAGATCTTGTGCCGTACGAATTCATCCTTGAATCTCAACCCGTCTTCATTAATTATCCTGAAGTCGTCGACAACGATCGAGTTGTCAAGGGAGCCACCTTTGGCAAATCCGTTTTCTTTTAGCATCTGAACATCCTTCAGGAATCCGAAAGTACGGGCGCTGCTGATTTCCCTGACAAATTCCTTCCCGGAAAACGACAACTCATACTGCTGGTTCCTCAAAAGGGGGTGTTCAAAGTCTATCATATAAGTGATCTTGATCTCTTTACAAGGATAAATGGCAACAGACCGGTCCCCATCGTCAACACTGAAAGGCTTTCTAATGACGATGAATTTTTTTGGGTCCTTTTGTTCCTTGATGCCTGCGCTCTTGATAAGGAAGACAAATGGCGCAGCACTGCCATCCATTATGGGAACTTCAGGACCGTCAATCTCAACCACGGCATTATCCACTCCCAGGCCGAAAAAGGCAGCCATCAGATGCTCAATAGTAGACACTCTGCATCCGTTAGAGCCGATGGTCGTGGCCAGGGTCGTGTCGAAAACATTATCAGAGCGCGCTTCGACCATCGGGTGATCATTCAAATCTGTCCGCACAAACCTTATGCCGGTGTTCGTAGGGGCAGGCCTTATGTTTATCTTGACCTTTTCACCTGAATGAAGGCCTATGCCTGTACAACCCACCTCTTCTTTCAACGTCCGCTGTCTATAATCCACAATCCACTCCTTTGAAGTTGTCTCGTTTTTTTAGCAAATAGCATGCCAATAAATTCGTGTAACGTTGACAACGATCCTAAAGGCATAACGCTTTGATATAGCTGTTTAAAACGCTGAACGCCTTACGCGGGCGAAGAACAACACAAGGGAACGTCTCGAAACTGTGTTCAAAAAAACACATTTATCTAACGAAAAATCAACACTTTCGTTATGAGCCTTATTCCTACTTCCCTCGGCGGTTGAAAAAAGGAGTCGTTTGGTTTAATATTAACTTAAGCGAATTATCTATTTTCATTCCGCATTAATTGAGAATCCTTTTGTGACCTTTGGGCCAATATGCTACGTGCCGCAAGAATCTTAATCAGCGTCCTGATCTTGACAACTGCCTTTGGCCTTTTCAGTTGCTACCTCAAATTAGGAAAGAAGGAGGTTCAAGACCCTGAAAAGGCCCTTCGACCAATTCGTTTTTTCTACCCAGCCTTTCTTGACGATATGCATCCTGAATCCCTGATCCAGGCCATAAAAAGAAGCATTGAGTATCTGAACCGGGTTGACCCTGAAGCAGTTTTTCATTACGGGCCCCATGAATTCACCTGCCGGCAGGTTCGGGAGAGCCAGGATGCCTTCCTGAAAATAGTGTCAAAAGGGCTCGGGCCGGACCAGATGAATAGGGAAATCAAAAGACAATTCAGGGTGTACCGCGCCTCCGGTCGCGCCGGGAACAACAAGGTCCTTTTTACCGGTTACTTCGAGCCCGTTTTCGCAGCGAGCCTGACACCGGATAGGATATTCAAACATCCCATATACCGGAAACCGGACGATTTAGTCAGGATTGACCTGTCGATATTTGACACGAGACTCAAAGGCAAGACCATCGTTGCAAGGATTGCGGGAAAAGAGGTGGTGCCCTATCACACAAGGTATCATATCGAAGTTGAAAAGGCCCTGGAAGGGCGCAACCTGGAAATCGCATGGTTAAAGGATCCATTGGATTTAGCCTTTCTCCATATTCAGGGTTCCGGTCGGTTGAGATTACCGGATGGTGAGTTCATCTCGGTAGGCTATCACGCATCCAATGGTCGATCATATCGCAGCATAGGGAGGTACATGCTGGAAAAGGGATTTGTAGAACCGGAAGAGATGTCCATGCAGAAAATCCGCAGCTATTTGTCGGAACATCCCGAGGTAATGGCGGAGGTCCTAAACTACAACCCTTCCTATGTGTTTTTTCAAGAGAAAGAGAACGGCCCGTTTGGTAACCTCAACGTCGCACTCACGCCCGGAAGATCGTTGGCCCTTGACTACAGGCTCTTTCCAAAGGGCGCCTTGGCGTTTATCTCATGCCTGAAGCCAGTGGTAAACGATCGGAATCAAATCATGGGCTGGAAACGCTTTTCCCGTTTTGTCCTGAACCAGGATACAGGCGGCGCGATCAAAGGCGCGGGGAGGGCTGACATATTTTGGGGAAGCGGCACCTATGCCGAGGTGGCAGCGGGACATATGAAGCATGATGGCGAGCTGTATATCCTGGTCAAAAGGCCACAGGAATAGTCCGTAGGAATAGTCCGTAGGAGGCTTGATCTTGCGCAGTGGGCTGTTCAAATGGAAAATACAGAGAAATCCGCAACGCAGAGGAAAAGGCGCGAGATGTGTTGCAGAAGTCCTACCCTGTTCTGTCTCAATGTCATGTCATCCCTTGTGAGGACCTCCACACCTTCGAAAAACTCATCTACCGGTTTCCTCAGCCCAGCCATAAGCATCGCAGACCGGTAATACTCCCCGTTCTCAAGGCACCTTTCAATATCATCTTTCAGGGCTTTAAAGGCCATCCACAAGGTGGATTCACAGCTTTCATTGAACAGGCCAGGGTCCACCCCGAATGGCCTTTCCTGATTCTTGAGTATGTTTTTCACCCTCTTGGATGTAAGGACAACCGCCTGGAATTCCTCTGATTCTGAAGCGAATTTTCTCAATTGGCCAAGCCTTGGTTGGAGTTGATCAATTCGATCAAAGCCGACAGAGATAACCGACTCAACAAGCTCGGATTCATAGCCTAGGCGTAGCGCCATCTGTTTGTACCTCTCCCTGAAAAAGCCCGTCACTGCGGAAAAGACCAGACCTCCGTCAAATTCGATGTCTTCGCCCAGGATGTCAAGGGCCTTTCCGATAAACGCCTCAAGTGACAGGCCCCACTGCATCTCTTCTAAAACCCTTATTATGGCGAGTGCGTGTCTGCGAAGTGCAAAAGGATCTGCACTCCCTGAAGGCAAGAGGCCGACAGCAAAACATCCGGCAATCGTATCCATACGGTCTGCAAGACCCACCAACGCACCTATCAAGGATGTTGGAAGCTGGCCGCCAGCCCTTATGGGAAGGTAGTGCTCATGGATTGCCAGGCATATTTCCTCATCATACCCCTCTCTGCTGGCATATTCCTCGCCCATTACACCCTGCAGGCTCGGAAATTCCTTGATCATATGGGTCACAAGGTCGCATTTACACAGGCCCGCCACGAGTCTCACGTCGTCAATCCTACTAGGCGCTACTGTTTTTGCCAAGAATTCGGCC
>JAXHTA010000211.1:0-6710 GCA_034190285.1 Thermodesulfobacteriota bacterium
GGCGCTTGTTACAGCACTGGCAGGAGTCCTGTCCCTGATCTATGACACAAAGTGGCTTGCGGTCCTGGGTCTTGTCGGCGGCTTTGTGACGCCGGTAATCCTCAGCACCGGCAAGGACAACCAAGTCGCCCTGATGACATATATGATGATCTTGAATAGCGGCATCCTGTCCATTGCCTTTTTCAAACAATGGCGGCTTCTCAATTATCTGGGGTTTCTGCTAACCTGGCTTTTGTTCACAGGATGGTATGCCAACCACTATGTGGAGCAGAAGTTCTGGAAGACCACTGTCTTCTTGAACATCTTTTTTCTCACATATGCCTTTGTGCCCTTTGTCTATCATTTATTGAAGGAACATGGGAAACAGCTGCGCGGGATAGAGTTAACAATGCCCAATGCATTTATTGCCTTCGGATACTCCTTTGCCATGATCAAAGGCCATTACAGTGTCGAATTTGTCAGCATAGTGACACTCATTTATGCCGCAATATTTCTCTGGATGGCCCGATTTATCTTCGAGCGAGACCACGAGCAGTTAGGGGCCTTTGTAATGATGATCGCCAAAGCCACACTATTTCTCGTCCTTACGGTGCCCATACTCTTTTCAAAGCATTGGATTACATTTTTTTGGGCAATTCAGGCCCTGGCCTTACTATGGTCTAGTCTTAAGCTCCAAAACCAATGGCTTTACGGCAGCTTCGCAATACTGCTTGTATTGTCAATCCTTAAATTTCTCTTTTATGATTACAGCGAGATCTTTCGCCTTCAGCTACCGGATATATACTACCGCTCAGGCTATACAAGGCTTTTCCTGGAACGTTTTATAACTTCGGCTTCTGTATTGGCTTCAGTTTTTCTATCCCTGGTTCTGAAAAAATCAAAGGTTGACATGGGATTTTCTCGGGATAAAGATAGGGCCGTTCTCTGGGGAGTTCTTATAGTCATGCTTTTTCTGGTTCTCAATATTGAGATAAAGGCGTTTTTCCACGACTATGCGTCACAGGCAGGCTTTGCCGCAATATCCGTATTATGGGCCGCTTTTTCTATTGTACTTATGATGTTTGGATTCTTGAAGACAAGGTCATCTTTGCGCATTTGCGCAATCGGGATCTTTGGCGTAACGTTGATAAAGGTCTTTTTTGTTGACATGGCCAACGTAAGTACACCATACAGGGTTGTTTCCTTTATGATTCTGGGCCTCATGCTTATTGCGGCCTCCTACCTATATCATCGCTTCAAAGACCGTATCCTGGCACCTTCCCTCAAGGAGGAACCCACAGGATGAAGAGAGCCATATTGATTGCCTTCATCTTTGTCCAGTTAATGGGGATCAGGGAAACAGCCTTCGGTGTCGAACGTTCAGATTTTCGTCTCAAGGCCCCAGTAAAATGTAATATGACACCAGGAGTCCCTCTCAGGCTGGCCCTTGCTCGTGAAGTCATTGCCGAGACATCCCCCGGATTTGGGGACCTGAGGCTCTTTGACAATCTCGGCGAGGAGCTACCTTATGTCATATACAAACAGCGCCGTCCAAAACGGGAAACAAGGTTTTTCGCGTGGGATGTCATCAGTTATAATAACCTGGACAATGCCCAGACCATTGTCCTGAAACGACCCGAAAAAGCGGCCAATGCGCTGGATCTGAGGCTTATTACAACCGCACGTGATTTTAATAAGCACGTCGAAGTCAGGGCTAGTGATGATCTCCGTGCATGGAACCTGATCGCGACAGGCCCGTTTTTTGATTTTTCATCTCATATTGATCTGCGAAGGACCTTGATAGAATTTCCCGAGACAGATGCCCTCTACCTCCAAGTAATCCTTGAAGATAAAGATAAACCAACCTCAGATGGGGAGAACATACGTCTCGAGTATAAGGATCTTAAGTTCTCCCTAAGCGGACAGAAATGTGGCGAGATAAATATAGACCGTTTTACGAGCCGCACCACCCGGAAAACCCCTCAGGAATATCATTTTGACGTCATGGTGATATCAGCCAGCAAGACATCCACTGACCGAGATGGGAATACCGTAATTGACATTGGATACTTAAATCTTCCAGTTGCATCAGTATCATTGAGGGTCAAAACCAGATACTATTATCGTGCTGTTGAATTTTGGGTCGCTGCGACCGGTGAAGACAAATCATATCAATGCATTGATAGGGACATAATATATAGGATACCTGACATTGACGAGGTCAAGAACACCTTTTCCGTGAATACGGGAAGATGTGGTCGTATTAGCTTGAAGATAATCAACCACGATAATCCTGCCCTTGAAGTAGAAGAGATAAGAATCCAATGGATTCGGAGGAATCTCTACTTCATCCCTGAAGATGAGGATAGCTGCGCGATCTATTTGGGCGGCAGTGATATCAGACCCCCACAATACGAACTACAACGGCTTATTCCGGAGAAATATGAAAAGCTTATGAGCTATGCCGAATGTTCAATCGGTCCAATTGAGAAGAACACAGGATATTCGCCTGGTGCCGGCAAACGATTAGGTGCAAAGATCGAAAAATTCCTATTTCACATATTAGTGGTCTTGTTGGTATGCGTCCTGGGTTTCTGGATTTATCGATTAGCGAGGAATGTCCCTGTTAATAGGGGGAGTTAAGGACATAGGGAGTAAGTTCTCAAAAAGTCCGGATATATCCTCCTATCCAAGGGCCATGTGGGTCTCCTTTTTAAAGGCCGTAAAGTTTTGCCTCATTTCATGGAACGGCGGTGTTGCCGTAAAATTTATCCGAGGACAGCCCCATAGGAGGCCCACTCAATAAGCGGCCGCCCTTTCCGCCTGTACTGAGGTAGTATTTGATTAGCTAGGGGGTGTGAACTAGCGGCGTAAGAATTTATGTTGCGGCCTTTAAAAAAGAGACCTAAATGGCCCTTTTGTATTCCCGGCCTTTTTGAGAACTTACCATAGGGAATGATGTCAAGCGTTTTATACTAATTCCCAAACCGCCTCAGCGCGATGCAGGAAGTCTCTTTATTCTTATTCAGACAATCTGCCTGTTACGTCGCAATCTCATTCTCTCCGCTGCCTGCCTGCCGCCCGGAAGGCTGGACCGAATGTCCATATCAGGACTGTGCGCTTGCCCTGGGATGAATATTATAAGCAAAAACGATCCATTGA
The DNA here is from genome assembly GCA_034190285.1 of Thermodesulfobacteriota bacterium. Taxonomy (GTDB): domain Bacteria; phylum Desulfobacterota; class DSM-4660; order Desulfatiglandales; family Desulfatiglandaceae; genus JAXHTA01. Next base: position 3,142 of record JAXHTA010000211.1, read on the forward strand.
TTGCTGCTAGGTTCCAGAGGTGAAAAATACCATGCTAAAGAAAAAATGGGATTTGAATACCCTTGATAGGGTGCTGAATGAAGTCTGGACCATGCTTAAGAGAGGATCTACACATTTCAATGATCCGTTTCATTGGCCGGTATTAGGAACAACAGGAGAAGATGCCTGTAGCTTACGTACTGTTATACTGCGGCAGCTAATATTACCCGAACGGATTATTGTTTGTCATACTGATGCAAGAGCACCCAAAGCCAAAGAGATTCACAATTCCAGCAGAGTCAGCTGGCTCTTTTATCACCCGAAAAAGAAAGTTCAACTAAGAATAGCAGGACGGGCAGAATTACATACGGATGACCAATTCGCAGACGATCAATGGGCTGCTTCGAGAATAACAAGTCGCCTCGACTATTGTGCCGCTGAGGCGCCTGGTACACCTGTTAATAAACCGACATCCGGATTGCCAGACTTTCTGCTGAACAAGATCCCGACCCTTTTAGAAAGCAAAGTAGGTCGCAAGAATTTCATGTCAGTTGCTTGTCGTATTGATTCTATCGATTGGTTGGTTTTGAGAGCGATAGGGCATCGGCGAGCTCGATTTGTTTGGAACAGAGATATATTGAACTCCACATGGCTCATTCCTTGAAGATCTGCTGTGCCCATATCCCTTAAATAGCCTGACACATTTATGCCTACCCGCAAAAGTAAAGGAAAAAATAGTGTGCGTTGGATGTCATGAGTCAAACGGTATTTTCACATGATAAACACCTGGCTCCGGCATGGTCATCTTCAAATTGGGACAGAACTTTTCCAAGACCTTGAGCATGGGCGCATTTTCCTTAAGTACATCGGCAGTAAACCCCTTGACTCCCCTGCTCTTGGCGATATCGCCAAGAAATTCCAGAAGGGCGCTGGAGATTCCCTTGTTTTGGTGTTTCTCATTGACCGTAAAGGCCACGTCAGCCAGGTGGGTAGCAGGATCGATTGTATACCGCCCTTCGGCAATGATTTTTTCGTTTTCCGGTCCACCTAAGGTTCCAACGATGGAAAGGGTTCTCTGATAATCGACATTGACATACTTCTGTAGCCTTTCATGCGGCATCGACTTCATCCGGGTGAAATAGCGCCGGCGGATTGCTTCCGGGGAAAAATCGTAGAAGAATTCTTTCATGAGCGGTTCGTCATCCGGCCTTATGGGGCGAAACAGGACTCTTAGCCCATCCTTAAGGTTCTTTATTTCTTCCAGATCATAGGGATAGAGATAACCGCTCTCTTTTATGAAAATCTGGTCCCGATAGATGAATCCCGCAGCCCTGGCCTCCTCGATCAAGGTCTCGCGGAAATCGGGATGGGCGATGCTGATCAGGGACATGGCCCGCTCCCGGATGCATTTTCCATGCAGACGCACCGCGCCGAATTCCGTGACCACGTAATGGACATCGGCCCTCGAAGCAACAATGCCAGATAAGCCCTCTATTTTAGAGACAATATTGGATGCACGATTTCCTTGTGATGTCGATCGCAATGTGATGACGGGCTTTCCCCCTCTGGACAAAGACGCGCCCTTCACAAAGTCATAATCCCCGCCGAAGCCTCCGAAGGCACCATCAACGGCCCCGCTATAAGCGACCTGACCGGTCAGGTCGATGCGCGTGGCCCCGATTACGGCGACGACACCGTCGTTCTTGGATACTATATAGGGGTTGTTGGTATAATCGGTCGGCTTAAACTCGAATATCGGATTGTCATCGACATACTCGAAGAGACGCCGGGTACCCATGCAGAAACTGGCGATGCACTTGTATCGATCGATCTTTTTCTTAGCGTTGTTGACCACCCCGGCAGCTACCAAGGGGATCAGGCCATCGGAGAACATTTCCGTGTGAAGGCCCAAGTCTGTTTTGTCCTTTAAGTGTCTCAAAACGGCCTGGGGTATAGGATCAAACCCGGTATGAATCGTCGCTCCGTCCCCAATGAGGTTGGCCACATTTATACCGATCCGATCAGCAACGTCGTCCGGCGCAGGCGTTTCTATTTCAAAAAGCGTATCATAGCCTTCCACCAGATAGTCGACCTGATCTACATGAAGATGGGTGGTGCCGTGGGTCCTGGGCATGGCCGGGTTCACTTCGGCAATTACCATGTTCGCCTGTGAAACCGCGGCCCGCGTGATATCTACGCCGACCCCCAGGTTCAAAAAACCATATTTGTCAGGCGGGCTGACCTGAATCAGGGCTACGTCGATTCGCAGCGAACCTGATGTAATAAGACCGGGAATTTCCGAATGAAAGGCCGGGATATAATCGGCGCAGCTTTCCGCTACGGCCTGATCGATCCCTGAACCGACATGAAAGGTCTTCAAGCGAAATCTTCCCAAAAGACATGATTCCACATACGGCAGGCGTTGTGTGACAAAAAGATGGATGACTTCCGCATCATCAATATACAGCCCCATGGATTGGGATAGGGCTTCCATTAGGCGAAGCGGTACGGCGCTTCCAGATCCAATGTAGATATGGCTCCCGGACTTGATCTTTTGAATGGCCTCCTGGGCCGAGATAGTGGAGCAGGAAATGTATTTCATGTTTTTTTGTCGCCACAAGTTCGACAGCGACCCAACAAGAACTTCGTGCCTGGGTCAATAAGAAACCTGATTGTTTCAGGGTGGAGACTCGCCGTTGTGCAGGCCGAACCGGATAAGAGTTGCTTTCCCGCCCAAGCAGTATAAAAAAACTGAGCCTGCGAGTCAACGACAACGCAACCGAGACATATAACCCGCGCAGCGGGATACAAACTCCCATCCATAACAGCTTGTCTGCATCTCAAGGATGAGCACTTCAAGCCTTCCGACAAGATCTTCCTAACGGTCGGATATAAATCCCGAACCTGCATCATCTTCCGCCAGAGTCAGTTCAGTGATGGCGGTACCTTGATATGAATAGGGGATGGGAAGATGCTGGGGACATCATCCTCTGAATTGTCTGGCAGCACCTTTGCCTTTTTCTTCATCCATATCTCATATTCTCTTGATATACTCGGATCATGAAAAATCAGGACTTCTCCCAGGTACCGCAATTCTTCCAGTATACGCCAGTACAGGTGCATAAAGACCTCCATTTAAATCATCTTATGTGTTATGCAAAATCGTAACAGCTTACCCTTTCAAACAAATATAAGCTGTTTACGGACCCGTGGGGGTCTCTTTTGGCAAGGCCCCATAAAACCCTAACGTTGCATAAATCTTTGGCCAAAGAACGCTACGCTCGCTCTATATCAGGCCATCAAGAAACGTTATGCCATTTTCAGGATTTCACCGTATGATTAATGCGCTTTCACCCCTGACAATGTCCTGATATCCCTTGCTGACATAATCTAAAGCGTTTGGAACTCAAATTTCATGCAACGTTAGGGTAAACTTATACTCTCTTCATTTCCAGCCAAATAGTCGCCCAGCTTGCTCATCATGAAATAAGTAACTTCTCAAAAAGTCCGGGTATATCCTCTTTAAAGGCCGCAAAATTTTGCCTCATTTCATAGAACGGCGGTGTTGCCATAAACTTCATCCAAGGGCA
>JAXHTA010000212.1:0-6699 GCA_034190285.1 Thermodesulfobacteriota bacterium
GTAATAGCCAACAGGGTCTTCGGGGGCCAGTTCAACCAGCTTCTCAAACTCTTTTTCTGCCTCCGCTAGCCTGCCTTTAATTAGGAGGCACCTACCCAGAAAGAGGTGGGCCTGAAAATTCTGGGGCTTTATCTTCAGGACCTTCCGGCTTTCCTCCATTGCCATATCAAAAGACCGGGTCCTCATATGTATATCCGCCAAGGCCAGGGTCGCCTTCCAGAGCCGGGGATCTTTATCAAGGGCCTCCGTCATTTCAAACTTGGCCAGCTGCAACTTCCCTTTGGCCAAATAACCTACACCTAAGTAATAATGACCCTTGCCAAAATTGGGTTTTTCCTGTGCTACCTCCTGGAATAACTCAATGGCTTCATCAAGCTTCCGCTCTACCAGATACAACCTCCCCTTCAGGTACTTACCATCAAGGCTCTTGGGCTTCATTTCAAAAATACTCTCAACGCACTTGCTCGCATCGCCGTACCTCTTCCGGTCAAAATAGAGTTCGGCCAGCTTTACCAGAACAACAATATGATCCGGTTTCATTTCCAGGGCCTTATGGTATTCTCTTATTGCCTCTTCCCATTTACCCTGGGCATTATAAAGGTCGCCCAAGAGGATATAGGGTTCCGTCCTTTGGGGGTCCGTCTTTATGGCCGCCAGATAGGCCTCTTTTGCCTTCCTCGCGTCTCCCTGAGATCGGTAGAAGCTGGCGAGATTGAGTCGTAGCTTGGTGTTCTTGGGATCGATTCGCACTGCCATGGCAAACTCTTCCTCCGCCTTTTGCCATTGCCGGGTTGCCCGGTAGAACTGACCAAGGGCCAGGTGAACCGGAATGGAATTGGGATCAACCTCAAGTGCTTCATCAAAGGTTTTCTTTGCCGATTCTACATCCCCTTTCATCAAGTATAGATTCCCTAAGCTGAGATAAGCTGCGATCCTATTGGGATCAAGCTCGATGGTCTTTCCTAGTTCCTCAACACCCTTGTCCAAAGACCTTTCTCCGACGTAAGAATTGGCCAAAATGAGATGGGCCTCCACGTTATTAGGTTCTTTTTCCAGTACTATCTTGGCTTTGTTGCGTGATTCTTCAAAATCCCGTGCCAACAGATGGATCGTTGCTAGGGTTAGCTGGGCATCCGGGATATCCGGATCCAGTTCTACACTGCGGGAAAGCTCCTTATACGCGCCCTGCATATCCCCCAATTTGAGGTATGTAAGTCCCAAACGGTAACGAACAAAGGCTGACCTGGGATCTAACTGAATCACATTCCTGAACTCAATAGCCGCCTCTTTGAATTTGGCCTGGGTAAAATATGCTTCCCCTTTTTGAAGGTGTTTCTCTATTTTTTTTTCAGGATTGCAACTAGATACGACGGTTCCCATAAGAAAAAGCAAGCTTGTTGCCAAAAACAACGAACACTTCTTACCCACCCTTTTCTTCATTTTAGCTTACTCCTTTGATTTAGTGTCTCTAACGTTTTCTTGGCCTCCAGTGACCCGGGGAATTCCGGATTCAACCGCAAAGACTCCTCAAGTTCCCTTTCAGCCAATGTGAGGCTGCCGGTCTTATAGTAAGCCATTCCCAGATGATAGCGAAAAATCGGATGCCTCGGAACCTTTTCAACTATTTCCTGAAAAAGGGCGATTGCTCGCTGGTACGACCCCTTTTTGTAGTAGGCCCATCCCAGGGTGTCACAGATATTGGCATCTTCCGGGAGTTTCTCCTTGGCGGTCTCAGCCAGTGATAGGGCCTCATCAATATTTCCCCCCCGCTCCAGGTATAACCAGGCAAGGTTATTGGCAATCGGGGCAAAGCCGGGGTCTATTAACAATGCCTTCTCATAGATTTCTATCGCCTTATCCAAGTCACCCTGCCTTTCATAGATTATTCCCAAAAGCATATAGGGAGGAAGCGATTGAGGATTCATCTTTAAGACAGTTTCATACTCTAACACCGCCTTTTCCAAAAGATTTTGGGCAGTATACAGCCTTCCCAGAAAAAAGTAGGGGGTCATCAAATTGGGATTTATGTCAATTGCCTTTCTGAAGCTCTCCTCTGCTTTCTTGACATCCTCTTGGAAGAGATACACTCTTCCCAAAAGGCTATAGGTATAAGCGTCATCAGGTGAGAGCTTTAATTGGCGCTTACACCTCTCAATAGCCTTTTCCGGTTTTTTCTGCGAAATATAAAATCCGATAATCTCCGATAAGACTTGATTTAGTTGAGGGTTTATCCTTAAGGCATCTTCCCAACGGATAAGCGCCTCATCAAACTCTTTTTTCCCCTTATGGACCAGGCCCAGCCGATAGTAAGGTTCCGGTTCATCCGGGGCCAATTGGATTATCTTTCGAAACTCGTCGGCAGCCTGCTCGAACTTTCCCTGATATAAGGAAGAATTGCCCAACATGAGGCGAGCCTGGATATTTTCTGGCTCCTGTTTCAAGATCTCTTCGCCCTCCTTTCGGGCCAAATCAAAGGAGCGGGATCTCAGATAGATCTGTGCCAGGGCAAGACGGGCCTTGATGCACCGCGGGTTATTATTCAATTCTTCCAGCAACTCGTTTTTTGCCAATTGAACGTCTCTTCTTCCCAAATAGGCCAGCCCTATAAAATAGTGGACCAAGGGAAATCGTGGCTTTTCATCCGCTACCTGACGAAACATGTCTATGGCATCATCATACTCCCTTTTTGCAAGATGCAGTCTTCCTCTTAAAAAGATTCCCTCCAGACTTTTTGAATTCAGATGCAGGATCTGGTCAATATAATTCGAGGTCTGATCATATTCTTTCTGAACAAGGTAGAGTTCGGCAATCTTCGCCCTGGCTGGCACCAGACCGGATTCAATCTCAATCGCCTTGTGATAATTCGCTATCGCCTCCTCAATCTTCCCCTGAGAGGCAAAGAAATCTCCAGCTGAAAGATATGTTTTTATCTCTTGAGGGGCAAGTTTGATGGCGGCCAGATAGGTCTTCTCTGCCTCAGAAGCCCGGGTTTGGATGCGGTAAAAATTGGCAAGTCCCAGTATTATATCTACATTTTCCGGATAGGTTTCGGCCAATTCAGCCCAATGCAATTCAGCCTCCGCCCATCTCCCTGATCCTTGATACAGATTGGCCAGGGCCAGGCGAGCGGGAATCGAATTGGTGTCCAGGGAGAGCGCCTTCTTGAAACAGCCTTCGGCGGAATTCAAATCTTTCTTCATAAGATAAACCCGTCCGAGATGAAGATGAGAAGAGGCCAGTTTCGGGTCTATATCGATGGCGGTCTCTATCTCCTTTATCCCCTTATCCAGATCTTGATCCGCCACATACACATTCGCCAGAAGCAGATGGGCCTCTATATCCTGGGGGTCATTATTCAGAACCAGAGCTGCCTTTTCCTTTGCCTTTGAAATATCCCCTGAGAGAAGATACATTTTGCCCAGCCCCAGTTGGGCTGGATAGTGTTCGGGATCGATCTCCACCGCCCTTTTCAGCTCGGAATATGCCTCTTTAATCCTCTTCTCCTTAAGATAGGCCAGGGCCAGTTGAAAGTGGGCCCCGGCAAAATCTGGGTCAATCTGGAGGGCATTCTTAAACTCGATGATGGCCTCCTTATATTTGGACTCGTCAAAGTACTTGCTGCCTCTCTCGAAATGTTTGCTCTTCCTTGCCTCAGTGTCTCCGCAGCCAAGAGAAACCGCCCCAACCAGGATAATACAAAATAAAATCTCCCAAGATCTTCTGATCATCTCTTAATCCCCTTCCTTTGGTAGGTTCGTAACGCTTCTTTTTCCTCCGGCTCAACTCGTATAAAGGCATTATCAAGCTATCGGCCACCTCCCTGCCGATCGCCCTTGTCCCGATCTCCCATGCTCTTTCTCAATTTGTTCAAAATCAATTGTGGTGACTTCTCAAATAGTCCGAGGATGTCTTTCCAAGGGACCGTGCGGGTCTCTTTTGTCTTCCGAAGCATTTTGCGATCTTACCAATGAAATAGTATAGAGGGGCAGCCTCTTTTGTCAACTGTATGGCAGAGAATTTGCTTTTTTCCTCATTTTGAAGGAAAATCCCAACTTTATTCTGAACCAACAGAAGGCACCGATGTTCATCTGAAAAGGCCCTGAATCAGGACGTGCATTGTTTTTAAAAGGCTAAATTCTGCTAAGGGTCAACAAGGACTATGAAAGAAAAAATAGTAAAGGGTGTATTGACTAAGGAAAATAGGGCCACTTTTCTGTTAGGTCCTAATGGTGAACATCTTCTGGAATATGAACTCATATGGAATGGCTATACTCAGCACTGGCTCGGTAAACGAGTTTGCGCACGCCGCCTCATTCAAAGGGACTATGAAAGGGGAAGGCCCATCGTACTAATATGGCCGGAAGCCCACGTATCGGATGTCGGTTATGTCGAGCTGTACTATAATGAACGACTTGTAAGACATCCAGGCTCAATACTCGGTCATATAGCTATAAATGTGAAGGGAGAGGTCTTCAATTTTTCTCACCGTCTCAAAGACAATGAATTAATGAGTGAAGAAGAATATTTTTATAGGCCTGCACTGGGCGAATTCGCTCCCCATCCACGGCTGGGATATCTTAATATTTCCGATGAGGAAAGACCTTACTATAACAATTTCGGTCGTATCTTCATGCGAACCATTCATGTCTTGCACATTGAGGGGCTTGACACAGAACGCCTTTCCAGAATGTATCACAATGAATTAAAGAGTATACATAACACACGTGTCAATCCAAAGAAACCCGAAAAATATCGTGACTTTAATATCTTAACACGAAGCTGCACAACTATTGTCCGAGACGGTTTGAGAAGGTTGGGCTATCGGAAGATAAGGGGGATATCGCCAAGAGATTTCTTCGTAAATACAAGCTATCACCTCTTAAAAGCACAAGAAAATGAGCACATAAAAATGAGGTGCTTTAAAGTAAAGCAACTGAAGGTTCGTGAAGCTCAATATAGCGAAATGACACCTCTATTGAATCCGATAAACAGGTTCAGGCAGTGGAAATTATCTCATGATCAACGATAGGGGGCTGTTAGAGAATGAACCGAGGTTGTCATTTCGAGCGGAGCGAAAACTCTCCGGGTGTCCCCCATTTTATTCGGGAATAAATTCCCTGAGAAGCGGAACAACCAATCGAACAAATTCAGTCTCACGTTTGAGAGTTTCTTTCACAGAGTCCACTACCGGCGCAGAGATCCTCACCAGAGACCCGTCGGTACGATTTCGGGTAATAGCGTCAAAGATCATGTACAACTTTGCCCAGTATTCACTGGTGTTGATTCTTCCCCTTTCCTGATACCAATAAAGTACCAGCTGTTGCGCCATACCTTTCCGGATCAAGAACCGGTTGACCCTTAATTTGTCTCCGGAATGATCGGATAGGGAGATTTCCTCGATCTGATTTTGCACGGTTTGCCAGCCACTTCCAGGATAACAGTGTTTGGGAGAGTGAATGATGTCCCCCTTGCTCTGGCTTTCGTAATAACCTACATAAATCCAGAGCGGAAACCCTTGCTCATTGCGGTACACCCTCATCATCGAATCTTCCACACCGAGGACACCTTTTATCTTCTTATCCATCTCGCGCTCTTCCCCGCTCCAGCCTCCCAGTTCCAAAGGAAACTCCCTGAGGTTCTTTTTTATGGACACTGGCTTCCCATGGGAAACTTGCATAAGACACAGGATAGCTGCAACCAGGATTGCTGTTGAGGTCCAGAATTGCCATCGGAGCTGCATGGACTATTCCTCCCGAAAAAACCTTCCCAAGACAGCTCCCAACCCGAGAAGCATCAAAAACGCTAACAGGAATATTAGCCAGCCGGAGAAGGTATGAAAGAAGCCGTCAGCCAGTTCAGGGCCAAAGAAGTGGGCCAGCGCACCTGTAGCTATTATCCGAGAGCCGTTGACAAGAATAGCAATAGGGACGCAGGCTCCAACCAACACCACCCTTTTCCAAAATACACGCTGGGTAAAATAGGCGTAAACCACCCCTAAAGCAATAAGAGAAATTAGTGACCTGATTCCACTACAGGCATCAGCCACCTCCAGGGTAGTGTTTGGAAAGATGATGACATTCCCTTCCCTTAGAACGGGAAGCTCAATCAGCTGGAGTGAATATGTGGCAAACTGGGCTGCAAAGAGCTTCAGGGGGAATGCTATAGAATCGTAGACCAGGTAGGGAAGAGGGACCATAAATACAAGAAATGCTATAGGTAAAAAAAGGACCTTAAGAAAATCTTTCCCTAGATTAAACAGGATCAAACCGGCCATCACAATTATCAGAGAAAACCGCATGGTAAAAAGTTCAGAGCCGACAGAGCCTATGAACAAGGTAAAAATACCAAAAAGGAGGATAAGGATTCCCCAGGTACATGGGTTGACCTCAAGCTGCCTGAGTCTTTCTCTCCTCTCCCAGACAAAATACCCACTTATTAGAGGGATCAAAAACCCGTGGGAATAGTTGGGATCAACCCACCAATCCTGACCCAGCTCCATTAAGATGGAAAAATAAAGTGTTGCCACGAGAAGGAAGATCAGACCAAAAGGAAAAGCCGTCTGTGTCAATTTCTTGAGAGCGAGTTCACCCATATTTAAGCCTTTATCACATATTACTATTAGTTATCAATGGGTTTTTTCCAGGACAGGTTTTTTCTTGAATGGCCGATAGAGAGGGTCACCGATCAAGACCATTTTCC
>JAXHTA010000213.1:0-6685 GCA_034190285.1 Thermodesulfobacteriota bacterium
AAGTTATATAATGCGCTGCCATGGAGCGAAAAATCCGGGGTCTCCGCCTTGAGAGAGAGAAGGTTGAAGATGTTTTTTGCATAGATAGCCTTCACATCGAGGGTAAGGCGGGGAAAACGGATCATCCTGTTGCGGTCCCTGCATGTCATCTGCAAAATGGGTTCTCCTCCCATCTCTTTGACCAGCAGTGCTCCTCCAAGAGAGGGGAATCGCATGACCGAACTCTGATGATCGGTTACGTTCATGGCATCCACCCTGTCTTTCAACAATTCAATATGGTGGATCATCTTTTCAAGGTTCGTTCCCTTGGGGGGAGCGACTTCCGATGTGACAACGAATCTGCCCGACTCCAGGGCCTTTTTGAATGAGGAAACCATAAGCGACCTCTCGATTTACTGTTTGGTAGCTGCAAGAAAACTCTTTTTTTCGCTCGCCGCAATTTTGAGGAGGAATCCTGGTCTTCGTTCAGTCACCTCCAGTGTGATGACTACAAGATAATGATGCATGATCCTCTAACGGTTGCAGCGGTGCCTAAAGAGCTTATCAAAGGTTTAAAACGCGAAATCAGGGGGTTATTTCACAGTTCAGATTTCCCAGGTCTTGGCTCTCTCTGGTGATTCCGCGGCTTGTGCATCTTTCTCATGGAATCAAGCCGGTCAAATTCCTCGAGCCGCTCATAGATGAGGGTCCAGGCACAGTGCTTGTCGGCGCCAATTTCGCACATACCTTTATCCGTGCCGCCGCAGGGACCGTTGACAAGCCCCTTATGGCAGGAAGTGACAGGGCAAATTCCTCCGGTTTCGCCTAATAAACAGGTCCCACACTGTGTACATACCTCGTCAAACATGCCTATGCCCGTCTCCTTACCCAAGAACATGGTGTCCAGGGCAGGCACAACCATCTTTTTCAACTGCCTGGCTACGGTCTGGACGCCAAAGCCGCATGTCATTATCAGCAGGACATCGGCCTGGTCAATTTGCCGGCCCCATTCCATCAGGGCTTCTCCGGTCAAATTATCACAGGCAACCGGCACAACTACGTAACCAGTGATGAACTTGCCCTTCGCGGACAGACTGTCTTTCATGTCCTCCACCTGTGGTTTGCCGCCAGTGTTTGTCAGGGTCACACAGGTCCCGCACCCGATGATAAAGACCCTTACCAGGCCGTGCAGGAGTTGATCAATTTCCTCTTCCGGTTTTGGTTGGGTTATGGATCTAAGCATATCTATCTCCTGTCCCTCTCCAGATCACATCGGAGGCACCTTAATGCCTCTTCCATGGCCTGATTCTCAACGAATCCCTTTTCCACCTCCCTGAAGTCGGCAATCCTTTCCTCGGGTTTCTCCATTTTGACCACGACCCTTGGCTTTTCTTCGGCTTTTTCGTCATCCAACGCCAGCCCCAAGTCCACCTGCATGGAGGTCTTTTCGTCCGGTATTTCTACCCGGCCTTTGTCCCCTTGGAGGTAGTTGTGAATAGCGATGGCTGCACGCCTCCCTGAAGCTATTGCTTTGATAACGGTGCTCGGGCCGCTTGTGAAATCCCCTCCTGCAAAGATACCAGGGATATTGGTTGACAAACTGTTTTCATCCACCGCAAGACTGCCCCATAGGGCCCTTTCAAGCTGTCTGTCTTTTGACAAGAAAGAGACGTCAGGTGCCTGCCCTATGGAGATAATGATCGCTTCGGCATCAACCGTCTGGGTCCTTTTTTCATCGACACCCAGATGTGAATTGCCTTCTTCATCAAAGACGGTCCGGCTCCGCGCAAATTCGATTCCAATTATCTCTCCGTGGTCATGCAAGATACGCTTGGGCGCCCATAAAGGGTTGATGACAACCCCCTCCTCAATGGCCTCCTCAATGTCTTTTTCCCAGGCCGGCATTTCCTCTATTGTCCTGCGATAAAATATCTGAACGTCCCCGGCTCCCACCCTCATGGCGGTTCTGGCCACATCAATGGCCACATTGCCTCCCCCCACGACCACCACTCTTCCTTTTAGTTCTGTCTCTTTTCCGGCTCTAATATCGGTCAAGAATTGAAGGCCGTGATAGATCCCTTTAAGCCCTTCCTCTTCACCCGGTATGCCCAGACGAAGGCTGGACTGAGCGCCTGCTGCAATGAATACAGCGCCATAGCCCTCGGCCATGAGGTCGTTTACGGTGTGTCTGGCATCAATGGGCGAGTTGTAACGGATCTCCACGCCGCAGCTTTCAAGATACCGTACCTCTTCCAGAATCGTCTCACGGGGAAGCCGAAACTCGGGCACCGTAATTCCAAGCATACCTCCAGCCACGGGCTGCGCCTCATAGACGACCACTTTGTAACCCATCTTGGTCAGGTAGTATCCACAGGTCAGCCCTGCCGGGCCTGCCCCGACAACGGCTACTTTATGATCATGGGTTACGGGAAAAGGTCTTTCGGCGAAGCCGATGTGGTCGTAGTACCAGTCCGCAGCAAAACGTTTGAGTGCCCGAATGGCCACAGGTTCATCCAGTTCACCACGGCGGCATTTAAATTCGCAAGGATGGATGCAAATCCGGCCGCATACACCGGGAAAGGGGTTCCTCTCTCGGATGATTTCTACGGCCCTTGCATATTCACCGACGGCAACGGCAGCTATATAATTCGGAACATCAATACCGGCTGGGCATGAGTGCTGGCATGCGGAGATGACCATGGAATCACAAGTTGCTCCCGCGCAACGGTTCTCCAAAATATGATCTTCATATTCGCTGAGGAAATACTTGAGGGTCGAAAGGGCAGGCTTGGCAACGGTCTGCCCGAGTCCGCAAAGAGATGACTCCGTAATGGTCTCTCCCAGTTCCCTGATGGAATCGATATCAGCAAGACGTCCTTCTCCCCTGGTAATTCTGGTCAGGATTTCAAGGAGCTGGGTCGTACCCAGACGGCAGGGGGCACATTTCCCGCAGGATTCCGACTGGGTAAAACTCAGGAAGAAACGGGCGATTTCCACCACACAGTTGTTTTCATCCATGACCACCATGCCGCCGGAACCCATGATGGCCCCTATTCGCTGGATCGTATCGTAGTCGATGGCAAGATTCAAAAACTGCACGGGCACACAACCTCCTGATGGTCCTCCCATCTGGACGGCCTTGAACTTCCTGCCCCCCGGGATGCCCCCGCCAATCTCAAAGACCACATCTCTTATGCTGATGCCTATAGGCACTTCCACCAGACCCGTATTGTTGACTTTCCCTGCAAGGGAGAAAATCTTCGTCCCCTTACTCTGTTCCGTGCCGACCTGTTTATACCACGAGGCCCCGTTCTTGATAATCAGAGGAATATTGGCCCAGGTCTCTACATTGTTTATATTCGTTGGTTTTCCATCCAGTCCCCTTTGAGCCGGGAATGGGGGACGGGCCTTTGGCATACCGCGCTTTCCCTCAATGGAGGCCATGAGGGCGGTTTCCTCTCCACATACGAATGCACCTGCGCCCATCTTCATGGTAAGATCAAAATTAAATCCAGTCCCAAGGATGTTTTCGCCCAAAAGCCCCAGTTCAGTCATCTGGTTAAGGGCGATGGCCAGATGCTCCACGGCAATGGGGTATTCTTCTCGCACATATATGTAACCGTGTTCTGCTCCAATGGCGTGAGCCCCTATTAGCATTCCCTCGAGAACCGCATGGGGATCTCCCTCAAGTATGGCCCTGTCCATGAACGCACCCGGGTCCCCCTCATCCCCATTGCAGATGACGTACTTGGGGTGCCCTTCCGCCTCACGGGCAAACCGCCACTTGAGGCCTGTCGGAAAACCGGCGCCCCCGCGCCCTCTGAGCCCGGCGGAAGTGACCTCCTGAACCACATCTTTCGGCGTCATCTTGGAAAGGGCCCTTACAATGGCCTGATACCCGCCGGCAGCAATATAGTGCTCTATCCTAATAGGATCAATCCTGCCGCACTTGGCCAAGACCCTCTTTTCCTGTTTTGCATAAAACGGGATATGGGTGCGGTAGAATATGGGCTTTTCAGTCTGTGGGTCTCGGTAGGCGAGACGATCAATCAACTGATTGTTCTTTAACGTGCGATCAACTATCTCTGCCGCGTCTTCAGGGTTAACCTCCTGGTACTGGATTCCGGCAGGTTCAACGGCAATGACGGGGGCCTTAGCGCAAAATCCGTGGCACCCGGTTCCCCTCACTTCCACCTGTTCCGAAAGGCCGCGCTGTTTGACTTCCTTTTCGAGGGCCTCTTTGACTTCTTTTGAACCATAGGCCCGACAACCTGTCATACAGACCTGTACCACAGACTCGGCCTTATCCATCCCGGCCAGGATCTTGTTTCGAAGCCATTCGAGCTGTCCAACGGACTGAAGTTTTTCCATGTCTTTTAGTGTTCCCCCTCTTCTTTTCTGTACTGGGACAGTACGCTAACGACCTTGGCAGGGGAAAGCTTGCCAAAATAGGTTCGGTTGACCATCATAGCCGGGGCCAGAAAACAGGCCCCGAGACAGGCCACCGTCTCCAGCGTGAACTGAAAGTCGGTGCTGGTTTGGCCCTCGTCCAGGCCCAACTCCTTTTTCATAAGACGTTGGATGCTCCGGGCGCCTTTAACGTGGCATGCAGTACCGCGACAGAGCCTGACTACGTATTTGCCTTTCGGCTCCAAGCTGAATCCGGCATAGAATGTGATTACACCCTGGACCTGGGAAGGAAAAAGGTTTAGGCCCTCAGCTACTGGTTCAATGGACTCACGTGGGATGTAGCCGAACGTGTCCTGTATCTCCTGCAACAACGGTATAAGCGCCCACTTTCTGTCCCTGTATCTGCTAATAATTGACGAAAGCCTGTTCCAGTCGATTTCTTTCGGCTTCATATGAATCCTTTCTTTGCCTCTTCTTTCTTGTTATTCAGCGGCTGACCGAAACAGTGGTTTTCGTTCAGCCGCGCTCCGGCCTTTCGAGTATGATCTGACATGCTTTCAGATGTAAAGAACCGGCATCTCTCAATCCGGTCAGATCGATCAGGTTTCTTGCGTCATTGGCATTGAAGGCCATTGGCACAAAAACCAACCCGGGGCTTAGTCCTTTCTGGATCCTGATCTCCCTGACTATTGAGCCAGTTCGGGATCGTGCCCGCACAAGGTCTCCGTCATGGAGATTCAACCTTTTCCCATCCTCAGGGGATATCTCTATCTCCCCCTTCAATCCAAACTCGTGGATACGAGCCGAACGGTCGGTACGGGTGCCGCTTCCCAGATGATACCGCAAGGACCCTAGAATCGCTGTAAACGGGTAATCGTCATCAGAAACCTCATCCTCTGTGGAGAAAACAGGAGAAAAGGGTATGGGGTCTCCGCGTCCCTCTGGGTTGAAAAGGCCGAATTTGCTTGATTGCTTTACCCAGGACACTCCGCCCTCCCCATCCAAGCCGGCATATGCAGGTACAAGTTGAACAATATCGGCCCTTATTCTTTCCAGCGAACCATAATGCTTGGGGCATCCCATCTTCTCTGATAGTAAATCTATTATCTCCCAGTCTGCCTTGGCATCCCCCGGGGGGGGCACCACGGGCTCAAAGGACTGTATTCTACCTTCCATGTTTGTAAAAGAACCGCCTTTTTCTGAGAAGGCGGCGCCTGGCAAGACGACGTCTGCGACCTGAGAGGTTTCGTTTGTGAGGATATCCTGGACCACCAGCAGGTCTAATCCCTCCAATGCCTTCCTGATCCGTTCGGGTTGCGGGAGACTGCGAAGGGGGTTTTCCCCAAGGACGTACAGGGCCTTCAGGTTGCCCTTTTCTGCCTCCTCGATCATTCGGACCATATTCAGTCCCTGATCGGGGGACAGCCTTACTCCCCAGGCCCGTTCCCATTGTCTCCGTGCTGAACCACTGCTCAGGGGCTCTCGGCCGGGGAGCGCATCCGGGACGGACCCCATGTCCAATGCCCCCACCAGATTATTCTCTTTTGCAGGGAAATAGAGCCCTCCAGCATCACTTCCCAGGCTTCCCGTCATAAGAGAGAGGTTGAGAAGGGCTTCCATTGTCTGATCACCGTCTTT
Source organism: Thermodesulfobacteriota bacterium (assembly GCA_034190285.1). GTDB lineage: Bacteria > Desulfobacterota > DSM-4660 > Desulfatiglandales > Desulfatiglandaceae > JAXHTA01. The sequence goes on from JAXHTA010000213.1 coordinate 6,028, forward strand.
CCGTTGTGTAACCCCGTGTCCCACCACAAAAGCGATTTTTTTGGCTTTCAGCAGGCCCGCGGCATATTTCATAGAGCTAATGTCTATCCCTGCGGACAGGCAGAGCCTTGCGGGATTAAACGAGGAAAGGCCGTCAATGTAATGGGCAAAACCCACTGTAAAATGCTCTATGAAATTTGCGTCATGTGCAAATGCCTTCCACAGCAAGGCTGCGACACAGTTGATCAGTTCAGCGTCCCTACTGGGAGATACCGGTAACCAGAGGGAAGATAAGAGGACCAGATCTGTTTTTCTAGGGTCAGCGACAATGAGCGGCACACCTCTTCTTGCGGCCCTCCTGAGATAATAGCCAAGAACCGGCGCCGATTGGTCAGGGTTTGCGCCAATGACAAAAATGGCCTCGGCCCTTTCGAGATGACTAAGCGTGTTGATTCGACATCCCCCTCCTGTCCTCTCGTGGATCAAATTCAGGATAGACCTTCCGGCAAGGTGCCCGCCGTTGTCCACGTTGTTTGGTACACGACGCTCTTCCGATCTGGTGGGAGCGGGCCTTCATCTGTGAGTGCGAATTGTAGGAGTCGCCGCTTGACCAGAATTTCACTGGTGTATATGATGGGGATAATAAAATGTACATTCTAGTAGTAGACGACGATCCCGA
>JAXHTA010000214.1:0-6675 GCA_034190285.1 Thermodesulfobacteriota bacterium
AATAAAACAGATAATTTGTGACCCCGTGCAAAAAGGCTATCAATGCACGCGAAAAGATTATCATTAATCGAACGATCTTAAAATCTTAATTTACCCTTGCATAATCTTCCCCTTTTTTGTAAAGATATCAAAAAAATAAGCAATAAAATGCAATTCTTATATGAGGTGCCAGGTGACAGCATATCCAACGTCAACAAATGCACCCATTATTGAGATCTTCAGAGGGATTACAAGCCCCTTCGTAATGCAGAAGATAGGAATTTCCAGCTTTTTCCTTGAGTGAAAATTAATGAGAAATCAGGAATTATTCAATGCGATTACCTTTCCAACTATCCCTTGATTTTGATCATATCAAACCTGAAAAAATTAACTCCCTTGAAATTCCTATCGACAAAACCTTCCCAGAGGAGGAAGCCAACAAACTCGCTGCCCTTGAATCTTATAACAAGCATCTGTACAGACCCAATACTTATTTACACAAATGGTGGGCCCGTCGCTCCGGCACGACATTTCGTTATATTCTTAAACAACTCGTTGATAATCCGAGAAAACGGAACTTTTATGAAGGAGGCGGGATAGAAGGCAAGGTCATTCTCGATCCTATGATAGGGGGTGGCACAACGCTGCACGAAGCAATTCGAATGGGAGCAAATGTTATCGGCATTGATATTGATCCGATTCCAGTGCTACAGGCACGGGTAAGCTTAAAGCAAGCATCTCTGCATCAGATAAGGACGGTTTTTAATCGTTTTATCGAAGCATTGAAAGAAAAATTGGCCTATCTATATAAAACCGCCTGTCCGGTCTGTGACATGGAAAGTGAAATCCAGTTTGTGTTATACGGGCTGCGGAGAACCTGTTCGTGCAAAAAAATTATCTTTGTTGACAGCCTGATCTTACGCAAAAGCAATCACCAGGAGGTCATCAACCTCTGCCCCTTATGTTGGGAGGTCTACTCAGGCAATAATCATTCTTGTCAAAGACCACCCAAAGAATCTTTGGTTGAAAAAGGCGCTCGCCGTTGTGAAAAGTGCGAAGGTCCGTTTGTCGATATTCTTGATGAACCTTTTTCAGAGCGCTATATTCCCCTGGTCATTGTGGGAACCTGTGTTCAGCACGGAATGTTTTACAAATCAGTACGCGATGATGATCTGGCTTTGCACAATCAGGCTGCCAATCTTTGTAAACAAATATATTTTAACAGGTTAAAAGATTTTCGCATCCATAGCGGCCCGAAGTCGAAAGATCTGCTTAAACGGGGCATCAATAATTATCATGAGTTGTTTACCCCAAGGCAACTGCTCTATTTAAACGCTTCTATAAATTTCTTATCCGGTCTTTCTGATAATGATCGTTTGTGGCTGGCCTTGCTGATTTCGACTTCCCTGGAGTTTAACTCCCTTCTTTGCGGATACAAGGGCGGGGATGTCCGCCGTCCCGGAGCTATCCGTCATGTTTTTTCTCATCATGCCTATTCTTTCCCTTATACGGCCCTGGAAAACAACCCCATATTTTCCGGCAGCGCTTCGGGCACGTTAAACCGACTCTTTACAGATCGCATCCAGAGGGCTGCCGAATGGGCGGTTGAACCTGTTGAAACCCGCCCGACTGAAAATCGCCGGGTGAAGATAAAAATAAATGGAGAAATAGATGCAGGCACAGCCGTAGAAGGCTGGAAATCTCTGGGCAATGGAAAACGAAAATTCTTGGTGCTTCAAAAAGACGCTTCGGCTTTGGATATCCCGGAAGGAATCGCGGATTATGTGGTAACAGACCCTCCTTATTTTGATAGTGTCCAGTACAGCGACCTATCCAACTTTTTTCGCGTCTGGTTGAGCCAATTACTGCCCCATGAGGCAGACTGGCATTACAATCCGCTTGAATCGGCCGTATCGGAAGGCGGTGAATCAAACGGACGCAAATATGGTGAGGTTCTTGGTAAAATCTGGAAAACATGTTTTAAAGCGCTTAAAAAAGATTATGGCCGATTGATCTTTACTTTTCATCATTGGAGACCGGAGGCGTGGGCTGAACTGACTTTTTCCTTAAAAGAAGCCAGTTTTACGCTGGTCAATCGTTACGTGGTGTTTTCTGAAAATCCTATTTCGGTTCACATCAAGGGTCTTAAATCTCTCAAGCACGATGCTATTCTGGTGCTGAAACCGAATACCGATAAAAGTCAATTTCATCGATGGCCCAAACCTTACCGGACCGAAAGCACAGACAGCTATCAATTCTGTTATGAATGCGGCAGCGCTCTGGGATGGTTCCTGGAAAATGATATTAAAGAAGATGACATAAGAAAAGAATGGAAGCAGTTAATCGGAGAAAAGGGTCATGGCAAAACATCCGGCTGAAATATTCGGCAGGCCCACAGGGAAGGGTGCTCAGCTTCCCGTTAAAGGTCCTAAGAGATACTGGTGCCCCTTTGCAGATGATAAATGCAATAAACAAAGTCGACTTATCAGGTATCCTATGGGGGTCTGCTCTGTTCGATATGGCGCTGACATTGTTGCATTGTGTCCTCGGAGGTTTCTGCAAAAAAATATCGTGTTTCAGAATATTGCCGATCGCTATTTCAACTCCCGGAACGACCTGGTCGTTTTCAGCGAAATCGGGCTTTCCCAGATCGGAACTTTCGACTACGTGATGGTGAAACACAAACCGTTTTCCAGTGAAATTGAAGATTTTGTTGTGATTGAATTTCAAACCGGGCAGACTACCGGCACCGGCAAGCTCGTTCAGGCTCTGAAAGATTGTCTTAAAGGGAAAGAGGTTGAAGGAGAGAGTTATGGATTTGGCCTTAATCTGGCTGATATCTGGAAACGCTCATTTACTCAAATTCTCAACAAGGGTATTGTCCTGGAAAACTGGGGACATAAGATTTTCTGGGTTATACAGGAACCGGTTTATCAGAATTTCCTGAACCGGTATCAACTCAATGGCATGACCTACAACAAGGAACATGCAACGGTTTTCGTAATATTTGATCTGATACCAGAATCCGGCCAGTATGAACTGGTTAATACAAGAATGGAGTCGTCAACTATCGATGATCTATTCAGGGCTTTCCGAAACAACCCAAACATACCGCCAAAAGATGCATTTATCAGCAAACTACATACAAAACTCAAGGCCAAAATGGAGCTTAAGCTGGAATGGCAGCACGATCAATTGAAATGAGGTAAATAGTGGTATGCTGTCTGATGACATGGAACAAAGGTAATTTTTGGGGCCGCGGTAAAACGATCAAATATTTATATTCCAGTTTATATTCCAGCTCAGATTCAGCGGAAGAGAATGTATTGCAAACAGCATGTTTGTTGAGGTATACTGACAACTTATCAACAATAATATAAATCACCACGAAGGCCGCGAAAAACGCGAAGAACGACTTTTAACCTTAAGACTTATCCCTTTGTGTTCTTCTCAAGTTGTGTGTAGATAGTTGATTTGGGTTCATTTAGCCATAAATTCATTGGATGCAAGTACAAGCTTTTATAACCTTTTTAGCTCCAGCTTAACCGGGTAAGGGGATTGAAACCATATAAAAATTGGTCATGCCCGTCTCTGGTTGAAGAGGGGGTTTGCAGCAGTTTCATTGGTAATGATTGGGCGGATCTAAACAGATATCCTTTAGTTGGTATTCTATATAAGGACTCTGTCAGGGTTGTCTTAGAGTATGTTTGTTAAGGAGAGTGGAGCCATGAAACCGGAAATTCAAGCTTTGGGAATTGTTTTACTTGGGTCGTTTAACCCTAAAATATTGGTAACGTTCAAAAGTGTGTACATGGTGACAGTTTAACGAACCGGATTTCAATATCGAAGTAGCCTTTGATCCCAAGTTTCTCTTTCCAGTATTGTTTCCATTTATCCCTGGAGTATTGCCTTATCATGATCATTTTGGAGATATTGGTGACCGATTTATCAGCCCAGCCCCAGGCAATTCTCTTTAGGCGACGACCGATTTCTCTGAATACCCTTTCCAACAATGATGTTGTTTTTGGCGCTATTATTCCAGTTTTTAGCCATAGCTCAATGTTGGTAAATAAACGCTCAGAAAGGTTTTCGAGGTAAGACGCCCCATGGCGATAACCCTTTTCCTGAAACGTTTTGATAAGCCCTTTGATTTCTGATTTGCTGCTTTCGTATCGGCTCTTTACCTGTTCTTTATCTTCTTCTTTAAGGATCTCAAAATCTCCTTCAGGAAGCTCAATGCCTATTAACTGGTTTATTTTATCCGTTTCCGGCTGACTCTCTTTCTTCCCTAATCCGTCTTCCCAAAGGGAATGATAAAGTCCTCTAGGGCCGTGCCATGTGCAGCGTTGAGACGCCGCCACATCACAGAGGAAATCATCAAGCCCTGGCTCTCCGTCATAAACAAAGGGGATGTTATAGGATTCAGCTTCTTTAATCCGCTCTTTGATATTGTGCTCTATTTCCGGCCACTCGGTATTTGTAAAAGATCCAAGGGGCTCCACACGACCTGCTTTGGTAAGCCCGATGACCGCTCTGAGCGCTCCTTTACGGCCCTTTTGCTGTTTGACCCCAGTGCCATCAGCCATAATGGCTGATAAGTCTTCTACGGATACAGGCTCTTGAAAGCTTTGGTCAATATCACTGCCAACCACGATATTATGATGCCTCCTAAGGATATGTCGATGGATCTTCCATCTATGAGCCTTCGATAATTGGTATCAATGACGGCTTCAATCACTTCATGCTCAAAATTCATTTCTTTACGGGAATATCGGCCTACTTGCAAAGCATTTAATAGAGGAGAATATAATGCACCACAATTGCAGCATTCTCCCCTTCTTAGCGGGAAATCTAATTTGCCAAATACCGTGGAAATTCGTCTGGGATTACTACGGTAACCCCTTTTACGTATTTTACGACCACGACAAAATCGGCCTTCAGGATCACCCTTCCTGACATGCCGTCCCAGTCCTTTTCTCGCTTTGCTGGGGTAAATCTTTGTCTGGCTTAAACGCTCTGAAATGAGATCATCATAACCACTCAGAATTTGCTCCAATATCTTGAGCATCAGAGAGTCTCTAAGCTCTTTTAACTCATAGACGATTTCGTTAAGATTAGCTTTACCTGTTGCAAGATTAAACCGAAGTGTTATATGTATTTCTTGTTCCATCACGGTCTCTTTCTCCTGGTTTTTGTTGGTGAACTCTAACCATAGAAAGAGATCGTGTTTTAATCAAGTTTGTCACCATGTACACACTTTTGAACGTTACCAATATTTTAGAGACACCTGATAGTGAGGATACTATTCAGTGAACTTTCCAGGAAGATCTTCCAAGATAATAATAGAGAGAATTAATAAGGCGTACAGCGGGATAGCGCTTTCTTTGGGCCCCATATCAATTCCTATTCAGTCGATATTGGAATTGTTTAAAAGCTACCAAACGAATAACGAGAGGATCGAACTACGGGACTGCCCATATGATCTCCTCACCTACGCTGTTGTATCTGCTGTTGACACATTAGTCGCCGACAGGGTTGTAAGTGGTCCTGGATCTGGTGGTTGGGGTCGTTCTGATGTTGCCTATAGTGCGTATCTTTACGGCGAGGGTGGTGAAGTAGTAACGGACAGCGTCTCGACGACTGTTGTTACCATGGAGGCACTTGCTCGCTTTTTCTCTTCTATAGATACGCTTGAGAAATGGAAAAGTGGGGCGAAGCAAGCGTGGTGGGAGCAAACAATTCGCCAGCAAGTACGCGAATACGCAGACAAGAGGTGGAATCCACGAACCGGAGAAGGGGGCACCTTGAAGCAGGGCAAAGAAGGGGACTCAGTATACGCTCCCCGCTATCGACATACGGCGTGGCTCGTTCGTCTGTGGTATATTTTACCTGGAACTTTCAAGAACCTCGAAAAGACGGTTCAGGCACTTATTGATGGATTCGACTTTGTGCAATGGAATACCCAAAAGGTCGCTACTCCTATCGCAGCCTATACCGCATTGCAACGACTTGGAACGCGTAAGACGAGTGAAGGTATTGTTTCTATAACAAAACGTGAATTCCTTCAGGATGCACTTATAGACATTGTGAAGGAAACATACAACTCAGACATCAATGGTTGGACGTCGGGAATTGATCCCCAAAGAGGACGCAACCTTTACACCTTGTTTGTCCTTGCTGAACTCGCAGAACATTGGGAACACGTAGACAATGAATTACGCGGCATGATGGATAAAGCACTGTTGCGAACTATGGAGGATTCGTGTTCTAACTGTGATGGATCGCGATATATTTCAATGATAAATAGCCAAGAGGCTGATATAAACAGTACCTGTCTTGTTTTTGCCGCTCTTGTAAGAAAGCCTTCTCTCCAGAAGAATGAAAAGAAATTCTTTGAGGAAACAGCGAAATTTTTAATCTACCGATTTTCAGAACTAAAAAGTGACACTGAGACTGGTTTATTTTCCTGGACCGTGGCCTATTTCGTGAGTGCAATGTGCGATATACTGGCAGGAGAGGCCCCCGTAACTGAAAGTAAAACATAGGGGTCTAAAACATAGGGGGCAGGTCTTCATTCTTGAGAGCGCCGATTAAAACCGGCAAGAAGTAGGGGCTGAAAGTGTCCCATGGTGAAGGATTAACCATCCACACCAGCCCTGAGTCATGCGTTGGTAATGGTAACATTGCCAGTGAAGC
>JAXHTA010000215.1:0-6626 GCA_034190285.1 Thermodesulfobacteriota bacterium
CTCATCGTCAATTACCAAGAGATTCTCACCACTTCCGGAGTAGTCTTTGAATATAATCTCTTTCTTCAAGTCGTCGACCTCGTCTCTGGTTATCGGCAGGTATATCTCGAATGTTGTGCCCTTCTCGTCAGTCCTCACATTTACATATCCATCATGCTCTTGAACCGTGTTCCATACAACGGCCAGACCTAACCCTGTCCCACTTCTGCCCATTATTTTCTTGGTATAGAACGGTTCAAAAATCCTCTCAAGGTCCTTCTGGGGTATGCCGGGGCCATCATCCGAAACAGTAAGCACGGCATATTCGCCTATACAAACCTCCTCATATGTCTTCAGAGGTTTGTCAACGTATTGGTTTTTTGTCGATATGACAATATTGCCCTTGCCCTCAATCGCCTCCGAGGCGTTTGTAACCAAATTCATCAGGGTCGTTTTGAGATGGACCGAAGAGCAGCTGACATTTAACAGGTCCGGAGCAAGTCGGGTCTTAAAGGAAACGGATCCATACCTTTTCTCGAGTTCTCTATATTCGGCAGAAAGCAGGAATTCTTCCACTGCCTGATTCAAATTCAATACCCTTTTGCTCCCTGTAACACCCCTGGCTATTGTTATCAGATCCGAGACGACCGCGGCAGCTCTATTCCCGGACTCCTGTATGACTTCTAAAGGCCTTCTAAGCCTGCTGTCTTCAGGCAAATCCATCAAAAGCAGTTCAGGGTAGCTTGCGATCCCTGACAGGATGTTGTTCAGGTCGTGAGCGACACCACCCGCTAGAAGGCCTAATGCTTCCATTTTTTGTGCACGAGCGAGCCTTTTTTCCAGGTCTTGCTTGTCCTTTTCTTCTTGCTTTTGCCTCGTCACATCTCTAATAATTCCCTGTGCTCCGATTCTTTCTCCGTCCTTGAATATCGGAGATGAGACGACCTCCACGAACGCGTTCTTGCCGTCCTTTCTCTTTGCCTCTATCTGCAAGATCCCGACGTCTCCGCCTTTCTTTTCTTCAGCCAAGGGAGGTGAAACTTGGGGCATTTCAGTTTGACTTACAAAGTCTTCAGGGTGCTTACCCAGCACTTCTTCAGCCTTGAAATGGAATATTTTTTCCACTGCCGGAGAAACATAGGTAATGCGATTAGCATTATCAGTAGTAAAAATCATGTCAAAGCTTCTCTCAGCAATGCTTCGGTATTTTTCTTCACTTGCTCTCAGCGCTTCCTCAGCAAGCTTACGGTCTTCGATCTCCCGTTTTAGAAGCATATTGCTTCTTGATATCTCGGTGGTTCGTTCGGCAACCTTTTTTTCCAGCTCGCTGTGAGATCTCTTCAGGGCCTCCTCAGAACGTTTTTGTTCAGTCACATCATCCAAGATAATTATGTGCTCGGAATCCTCTCCACCAATGGGAAAGATATCTGCTTTTACTTGATACTCATTCAATCTTAAGGGGAAGTGCTCTGTTATCGCCATAGGTTTTCCACCCATCGTCCTTAGAAGCTGAACTATTCGATCGCGGTCATCTTGTTCAAATACTTCGATAAAATGGGAACCTAATAATTCTTCCTCCGACACGCCGATCAAGGAAAGCGAGGCCGGGTTTGCATAGACGACTCTTCCCTCGGAAGTTACCTCCAGAATCCCTTCAGACATTTTCTCTAAGATGATTTCAAAATGTCTCCTGACTGAGAGCAGTTCTTTAGTAATTACTCGTGAACCAACTTGTTTCACTCCCAGCACCTCTCCTTGCAGGCCTCGTGAATATGGGAGATCTGATCGCTTGATAACGTCAACGACGAGTTGAGACATGTTCGGGCCTTTGGCAATATAATCGTCAGCCCCCAGCGCAATGATATTTACATCTTCGGCAGCGGTAGCGGAAAGGACAACAAGATGGACGTGTCTCAGTCTCTCCATTCCTCGAATGACCTTGCACAGTTTTCTTCCGTCGATATTCGGCATGACCAGGTCAACGATAATTATATCAGGAGTGTAGGTCTTCAAGGCATCCAGCGCAGAAAGACCACTTCCAGCCGTGACCACCTGATGGTTCTCTCCTGAGAGTAAATCATTAATGGAGTCCAACATCAGTCGGTCGTTATCTACCACCAATATCTTCTTCATTCGATCTCTCTCCAAGTGCTTAGCTACGTTATTTCTGTCGTTATGCCAAAGGGTCACAGGTTGTCTGAACGAAAGTTATGGTCTTTTGTTAATGTCAAGGATAATCAAAGCTTTAACTGTAGGGATATATAGATTATTTTGAGGACCGGAACATTTATCTGACTTAGAGATCGGCGAAAAAGGCAGTTTTCGTTCGGGCATTACCTATTGATTAATCCTTTTCGGAGCACGATTTCTCTTATTTCTATTTATCATCATCTATGCCAACTGTTCCAGAGAGATGTATCCTATTGAAGTCAGTACATTTTATGCCTAAATAACCATTAGTATTACCCCATTCGCATGTCATGAGGACGCCTTATTTCATTACGCATATCTATATTTCAGTATTTTAGCTAAATATCATCGCCAGAGATTTACTCCTTGACGATCCAAGTAGTTGGGTAGAAAATGCCGCAATAAGATCTTTCGAACTTAGTAATTCCTATAAACAGCCCATGACTAGTTCATACAACAATTGTGAGTAGGAGTCATATGAGACTCAAGCCGTGGGATATTGAGCGGGCACAACGCATCTGTGATGAGGAAGATAGACAGGGTCGATGGGGAAAAAACAAGTGAGATTACGTTGTCTCTGCTAGTGGCATATGTAGTCTTTTTTTCTTTATGCTTTCCGGCTTGGACCTTGGCCGGCGTGGATTTTCCGAGGGTTATAGGCTTCAACGCCGCGTCTATGAGCAGAGGGGGCAATACCATTGCAGTAGGCGGTGATCCGAGCAACATGAACGTCAATCCCGCACTTGTAAGTGAGACAGAAGGTAATGCCCTTGAGATAAACCTGCTATCAGTATTCAAGGAGCTGGAATTCACTTATACGGGAACCAACAATAACACATATACGTCTAATGATAAAGACAGCATATTGTTGGCCCCTGGATTCAGCTATGCCCATAAGGACAAAGGTTCCCCCTGGTCTTGGGGTGTTACCTTCGCGGCTCCGGATTTCGTTGCCAGCGATTACACCATTCAGTCCAAGAATTTCGGCCCGGCAAACGGCTCTTCGGAGATCATCCATTTAAGGTTTGGACCGGCTGTGGCCTATCAGGTTACCCCAAGCCTTTCAATAGGAGTACGCTTGGGGATAGACTATGGCTGGCTGGATTTGAGGCTGCCTCTTGGTCTTGCCTATCTGGATTTTGGCCAATGTGACGGCTTTGGCTTTTCGGCAGGGCTAGGGCTCTTATACAAACCATCAAAGAACCTGAGTCTTGGGCTTTATTATGAAAGTGCTACGGTGATGCAAGATCTGAAGTCCAAAAATGCAGATGGGTATATAAACTTAATGACTCCATGGGGCAAGGCAAACTTTTTCAACCTCGACATAGAGATGAACAACGTGCAGTTCCCACAGAACTTTGGCTGTGGTGTAGCCTTTGAGCCTTTACCGGCTTGGAGATTTTGCGGTGATATAAAATATCTCGATTGGAGTAGGCACTGGGATGAGCTGGAGGTCGTATTTGTCGGTCCCGGTGCTGCGGCTATGGATGCCATTGGGTTACCGGGGGCATTAAGGGTTCCCGTCCACGCTGATAACCAGATTACATTCGGTCTTGGAGCGGAGTATTTCTTCCGTGAGACCTTCACGCTGTCAGTGGGCTACCATTACGGCAACAATGCCATGGGTGATAATTACACAGACCCCTATATACCTGCCGAAGTAGAACATACCATAACCTGTGGGGTTTCAGTAAAGTCGGCAAGATCCTTTAAATTGGGTATGTGTTTCGCGTATGCACTTATGGATGATTCAAGGGCCGGTTCCCCTCATCCCTATGATCAGTCCCTTGAGATGCAACTGGGGCTCCCCCCTGGTGCCTTGGATAGTGAGTTTTCTGGTTCAAAAACGGATTATGCCGTTCAAATCATTCAGCTTTCCTTTTCCATTTACTGGTAGAAAATGAAGAACCACGGAATGGAGAATTAGGCTTTGGTTTGAGCTTGGAAATGGCTTTTAGGTCTTTTGTCATTGGAATATAGAATTCAGGAGCCAGCAGTCAGAATAGAATTGACAGATGGATACAGATGGATTAGGAACTTACGCCTATATTCTGAGTAGGTGAAAATGGCGGGGGATGACTATTCAGACCGGATAAGATCCTCATTACGGGAAGGCTCCTGGAAAATACTGAAGACAAAAGACGATAATCTTAATCAAAAGACAAAGGAGGAAATAATGAATTCAACGGATGTGGTCATTCTTGGAATGGGAAGGACCCCGAGGGGAAGATTCGGGGGTACGCTAAGGGATATGGATGCCGATGATCTATCTGCTGCTATCGTACCTGAAATACTAAATAGGTCGGGTGTTAAGCCCGATCAGGTAGACCTTGTCCTTTGGGGGCAAACAAGACAGGCGGGATATGGCGGTAATCCTGCCCGCCCGGTATCTACCAAGTCAGGGATACCCATTGAAGTACCATCATTCACCGTAAATATGACGTGTATTTCAGCTATGCAGGCCTTGATTTCTGGGATACAGGCCATCCAGGTTGGAGATGCGGAGATCGTACTGGCTGGTGGTATGGAGGTGATGAGTGGACTCAATTATATTCTTAAAGGCGCCAGATGGGGATTCCGGAGCGGACACAAGGAAATCATAGACGATGGCTATATTCCGTGCCGAAGCAGCGGCCTCGGAATGGGTATGACGGCCGAAAATGTGGCTGCCCAGTTACAGATTTCCCGGGAAGACCAAGACAAATTTGCCTATGAAAGCCATTTGAAGGCAATCAAGGCCCAGGATGAAGGGTGGTTTGATGAGGAGATGATTCCGATCAAAGTGCCCCAAAAGAGGGGCGAGGGCAAGCTCTTTGCAACGGATGAATGTATAAGGAGGGATATTGATTTTGACAAGATGGCGGGATTGCCGCCGGCCTTTAAGAAAGACGGTACGGTTACGGCAGGTAATTCTTGTCCCCTTACCGATGGAGCGAATGGTATCGTACTGGCATCCAGGGCCAAGGCGGAAAAGCTTGGGTTAAAACCCCTGGCCTCTTTTGTCTCATATCATACTATTGGTGTAGACCCCGCCTATATGGGTCTGGGACCAACAAAGGCTGTTCCTGTTGCATTGGAAAAGGCTGGTCTCAAACTGGGCCAAATTGACCTTACAGAATTCAATGAAGCATTTGCCTGTGTGGTACTGGCCGGGATCAGGATTCTCGACTTGGATGTCAACAAATTGAATATCCATGGAGGCGCCATATCTCTTGGTCATCCTACCGGCAGTACCGGATCTCGGTTGGTGGTTACGCTCTATCACGCCCTGAAAAGGACCGGTGGCCAGTATGGTATGGCAACCTTGTGTGCCGGTGGAGGCTTAGGTGGGGCAGTCATTATCAAGATGGAATGACCATCTAAAGTAAACATAATCGTAACTACTCACGTAGTCGGGCTGAAGCTGTTTAGACTGAAGGCTGAAGGGACCAGAAGAACATGATTGTTATTTTTTAGCGAAAATTCTAATTACTGCATTAAACATATCTTTAAAATGTGCATTTCCCTAACAGTCTTCAGCTTTCAGCCTATATACCAGAGTAATTACACATAATCAAAATGGGGTCTATGATTGTATGCTTTTTGTTAAGAGTTACCCCTAACGTTGCATAAAATTTGAAATCAGAACGCTTTAGATTAGGTCAGCAAGTAACGCTAAGCCGTTTTCAGGAGCGGGTCAAACACACACTGAAATCCTGAAAATGGCATAGCATTAAGGGTCACATCTTTGATTGGTGTAAACTTTGTAGAAAAAAGGAACACAGGTAAGACTGTAAATTCTTCAACCGACCAACCGGTAGTTTATTCATGCTCAATGGCCCCTCTCCTTTATACCTAAGACCCTATTGCAGAAGGAATCATTTCTGATCTCTTGGCCGGTTTCCTAAGAGCCATGCCCAATAGAAGCATAGAATCCTGGTCAAGGTAATACCCCTGGCGCTTCAATGCATTGGATCGCTCAATATATCTTTATATCTTTAGCCTGGCTGAGTACTGATGCCACGAAGTCCGAATCGCCCAAGGCGCGCCTTCCAATCATCACATGGTCTTGCCCTTTCGATCTTCTACTTGCCACCAATCAAAGGTCTAACCCCCATCCGGTTGCTTTTTTGCCTGTCCTGTTGAATGTCCCTCTGGAAATACTCGACGGGGCAGATGCCAGACCATTATTCAAGGCCCAGGAGCTTGGCATGTGCGTAGCAAAACCTGTGATTCTGCAGCAGCTCAAGTTCTTATGTTTTCAAGCCCATAATGATGTAAATCCCTTTGCGGGTAGGGAATCTCAATACCTGCCTTGTCCAACGCCTCTTTAACAGCGTGGTTAATGCTGAACGATACCTCCCAGTATTCCGAGGTCTTGCACCGCGGCCGTACTACCAAATTGACGGAAGAATCGTCCATTTCCACAACTTCAACCGTTTTGGCCTTACCGATATCCGAAGAATAGGGATACCCAT
>JAXHTA010000216.1:0-6607 GCA_034190285.1 Thermodesulfobacteriota bacterium
TGGAACTCAACCGTTTGATAACGCCCATCAGATAATCCTTTTCCACATCCCCCAACACATAACCATCAAGAGCAGTCCTTGACATCACATGATAAACTGCCGGTTCACCTTTAACAACCAAACGTGCTATCCGTGGCATTTTATCTCTCCTCATAAAATAAAATTTCACATCAAATCCAAATCATCCCCCAGCTCCAGCCTAAGTTCCTTGTCCCCTTCCATAGCAAAAATGACATGTTAACAATAATTTGCCTGTCCCCTTTCTGTTTCTTCTACTTTCTACCACCCGTGAGCGCAATCCGGTCTGATGCCATATATATACCACATACTAATGAGGCCATAATCATTTAGACTTCCATTTGCGTTAAAAGCACTATTCGTAAGGCCTGATAAATAATAGTGTCTAAATAACAACGCTCGGATTAGTATGTTGTAGTTGCTTTGTCCTTGACTCACAAGAGCAATTTTGCTAATCTCCTTCCACGGAAAAGAAACGTCTCATCAGCAATGGATTTGCATCAGGAAATATTAAGCAATGCCTTTTGCACTTAAAAATTCCCTATATACCCATGTTTTGGTCGCAGTTTTCAGTTTATCGCTGATTGTTTCATACCCCTGTGGCCTGACACACTGTCACAGCTCACATGACCATGCCAGGGCAGGTCAACCTGAGCACAAGGCTCATAGGCATGGAGGCTGTTCCAACTCTCACCTGACGAGCGTTTATGACTGTCATGATGGAGTTTCGTCTCAGGAATGCTGCAAAGACCAGTCTCATAATTCCAATAAATGCACACAAGAATTTGTTTTACAAAATCGGACTAACACAGCCGAGAGAACTCAGAGTGTTTCTCTCTCTGCACCAATAGTTGTTGACTGTTCTCAGTTTTCAGAAAGGAACTTTATCTCTGAGATATCCAATTCAAATAACCCAACCTTATTATCTCTTCGCACAATTATCCTGCTAGTTTGATATCCCAAAAAAGTCACCTTCCTGCGCGAAAAAAAGCTAATCGGGAAACAACCGTTTGAAATACCCTGCTATTTCAATTCGGGTATTTGATTCTTGGTTTAGTAATCGAGGATCATCTCCAAAAGACTTGGTTGCTATACGAAGATTGTTTTGTATCCACCGACTGCAATTCTTCGCCAAGTAATTCAAGGGAAAAACGATTCGAGGGGCCTACAAATCGATCACTTGAGATAGCTACGAACTCAGAGCGTGGCGGAACTCTTATCCTGAGCCCCAACTCATTAATTTTTTCCATCACTATCAACCAGTTGAGAGAGAAAAACCGCTAATATAGGAGGATCACCGTGACCTGCGTGAGATTTTTTGCGTTCTCTGTTGTGCTGTTCACCTTAGGGATCTCAGGTTGTATGGGCCACAAGAGTAATGTTGAAATAGTGCAACCCAAACCGCTGGAACATGAAACCAAAACGTTTCAAGATTCAGAAGAACCGCAGGAACCTGATGAAATAACAAAGCCAACCGGTGTCATCACCTTGTCCAAGGCCCTGGCTTTGGCTACGATGTACAACCCAGAACTGAAGGCCTTTTCCTGGAACGTCCGATCCGCAGAAGCGAGGCAATTACAGGCAAGCCTTTGGCCAAATCCAGAAGTTGAAGTCGAAGTTGAGAATTTTGCCGGCTCTGATGAGCTAAGTGGTTTTGATGGCGCTGAGACCACCATCCAGCTTAACCAGCTTATAGAGCTAGGAGATAAAAGAGGCAAGCGAACAAAAATGGCTTCACTGGAAAAACAGCTCGCAGGATCGGATTATAAAGCGAAAAGGCTGGATGTATTCACTGATGTGACCAAGGCCTTTATTGAGGTGTTGGCTGCACAGCAACGGTGCAAATTAACAAAAGAACTACTGCGACTATCTGAAGATTTGCTGGCCATCGTCACCAAAAGAGTCGAAGCGGGTAAAGATTCACCGTTGCAAAAAACAAAAGCTGCTGTTGCACTGTCTAAGATCAATATCCAACACCAGCACGCACTAAAGGATCTTGATTTTACTCGCAAGCAGTTGGCATCCACGTGGGCAGACAGCAACCCCAGCTTTGAAAGTGTTGCGGGTGAACTCAATCTGCTGTCACACATACCGCCGATCGAAAGACTCATGGAACTGATGGGACAGAATCCCGATCTTGCACGATTGGCTCTGGAAATCGATAAGAGCAATGCGAGGTTAGAATTAGAAAAAGCTAAAGCGATCTCCGATATTACGTTTAGTGGGGGTGCAAGGATATTCGAGGAAACCAATGATAATGCATTCGTTTGTGGTATCTCCATCCCCATACCGATTTCAGATAGAAATCAGGGCGGTATACGAGCGGCAGCCTACGAACTTAACAAGGCTAGAGAAGAACAAAGAGCAGGCCACGCCAGGATCCGGATGGAATTAGCCAAAGCATACCAGGCTCTTTCCAGTGCATATATGGAGGCTTCCGAACTGGATAAAAACCTACTGCAGGGAGCTAAAAATCTTTTTAGAGCTTCAAAGGCAGGTTACCGCCAGGGAAAGCTTGACTATCTGAATGTCCTGGATGCTCAGCGAACCTTCTTTGAAGCAAGAGCCCAATATATTGATGCTCTGGCTTCTTATCATATAGCAAAAACCGATGTCGAACGTTTGATTGAAGGCCCAATCGATAGCGTGGACCTTTCAAGAAGTGAGGAATAAAAATGAAATACCGGAAATTCATAGTATTCGCAGGTGTTCTCTTTGTGGTCGTTTTATTAGGTTTAAGAATGTTTTCCACTTTGGATTTGAAGGCTTCAATTAATTCGCATGATGATCTGCATCATGACGAACATGGCCACGATGACCACAAGCAGGAAAAGTCATCACAGGTAACGGTGTGGAGTGGGCGATTTGAGATTTTTCTCGAGCACGCTTTTCTCGCACCCAATACGCCAACCGAATTTATCACCCATGTCTCTGATCTTGTAACGCTTGAGCCTCGAAATGAAGGACCAATGACCTTTGTTATGAGCTACGGATCTGAAACTCCTATCAGACATACTGAATTATCCCCATCAAGGGATGGCATTTACATTCCTGAGTTGTCCTTCCCCAAAAAGGGACAGTGGAAGGTGTCATTGCTCATTCCACTTGAAGGCAAAGAACATATTGTCGAGATTCCTCCCTTCAAGGTCTATGGTTCACAGGAGGAAATTGACCAGGCGCCGTTCCCGGAAGAGATTGCAGGCATAAGCTTTCTCAAGGAGCAACAATGGGAGATAAAAACCAAGGCCGAACCAGCTTTAGTACAAAAGGAGTTTGGCAAGGAGATTCTGATGATACCTGAATCGGCTCTGATCGATGAAGACGGAAACCCAGTGGCCTTCGTTCAGTTAGCCGGCGAAACCTTTGAGAAGCGCTATCTAAAAGTATGCAAGAGAGAAAATGGCTTTGTGCAAGTTCTATCCGGGCTGTCCAAAGGGGAATATGTCGTGACTAAAGGCGCCTACGCAGTTGCGCGTGCGGAATACGGTAAGGCGGCGATGGTCCACCTGAGAGACGAGCAAGCAAGGAAGTTCGGCATCGAAGTCGATAGGGTAGCCTCAGGTGACTTTGAAGTTCACATAAGCGTCCCTGGAGAGATTGTGCTCAACGCTGACCGCATGGTTCATATTGTCCCACGTGCCCATGGTATTGTGCGGGAAGTGAAAAAGAAGATAGGCGATTCTGTAAAAGCTGGAGAAGTAATGGCGATTATAGAAAGTCAGGATTTAGCGGATGTCAAGGCAACATATTTGGCATCAGTTGAACGTTTTAAGTTAACCAACACTATTTTTAAACGTGAGAAGAAACTCTGGAAGGATCAGATCTCCTCCGAGCAAGAATATCTTGATGCTAAAAATGCCTTTGCCGAAGCCAAAATTCAAATGCGCAGTGCCGAGCATAAGCTCCATACATTTGGTTTTGAATCCAAATATATTGAGGAACTACCCTCAGAGCCGCCTGATCGGCTGACAATGTTTCAGATTAAAGCTCCGCTCAACGGCACAGTAATAAAAAAGCATATCACGCTAGGAGAGATTGTCGAGGATAATGCAGATGTTTTTGTTGTTGCGGATCTCGATACAGTTTGGGTTGACCTTCAAGTCCACCAAAAGGACATAGACCACATCGATGAAGGACAAGTGGTTACAATCTCGGCCAAATCAGGTGTGCCAGAAACCAAAGGTCTCATCGATTACATTGATCCGATGATAAACAAAAAGACACGGACGGCACTTGTGCGGATGGAGGTGGAAAACAGCCTGAGAAAACTTCGCCCCGGAACGTTTATAACCGCCAACATTCTAGTAGAAAGACCCAATGCCGAACTCATGATTGCCAAAGATATCCTTCAAGATATAGACCACAAAACTTGTGTTTTCGTTAGGAATGGGAATGGGTTTGAGCCTCGCCCTGTCACTGTTGGCAGGTTCAATGATAAATTTGTCGAAATTGTTTCTGGCCTCAAACCCGGTGAAGTAATCGTAACCAAGAACAGTTTTCGTCTTAAAACAGAACTTGAAAAGACAGCGGGCGGCAACGCCGGTCATGGTCACGCTCATTAAAATCTTGGAGTTGAAACGATATGATTACTAAACTGATTCAGTTTTCTATTGGGCATAAATTGTTAATTGTTTTGGGCTTTGTTGGTGTCTGCGCAGCAGGCGCATTTTCCCTTACTCAATTGTCTGTTGATGCGTTTCCCGACATCAGCCCAAACCTAGTTCAGGTATTTGCTGAGCTTGAAGGTATGGCGGCTGAAGAGGTGGAGCAGTTCGTTACACGTCCTGTGGAGGTTGCAATGAGAGGCATTCCGGGTGTAACGAAAATCCGGTCCATTTCATCTCTTGGCCTTTCTACGGTAAACATTTACTTTGAAGATGATGTGGATATTTATCTGGCCAGGCAACTTGTTACAGAAAGACTCAAAGAAGCCGAAGAGGGTATCCCGGAGGGATTGAATATGCCTCACGGTCTGGAAATGGGTGCCATTGCCAGCGGCATGGGTAAAATTCTGGCTTACTATATACAAGGAGATGGTTACAGTACGACAGATCTACGCACATTTCAGGAGTGGATTATCAAACGTGATATCCAGACGGTACCCGGTGTTGCCAAGGTAATAAGCCAAGGAGGCCATGTCCGACAATATCAGATCAGAATTCATCCTGACCGTCTTCTCGAATATGATTTAACATTAGACAATGTGATTGAGACTGTCGATAAGAACAACCTAAATCTCGGAGCCGGTATCATAGAGAAAGGTGCCGAAGAGCTGATCGTCCGAAGTCTGGGATTAATAGAGACAGTTGATGATATTGAGAATACCGTGTTGATCACTCATAAGAGCAATCCCGTTTACATAAAGGATGTGGCTACCGTAGAATTTGGAAATGCTTTCAGACGAGGTGTTGCCTTGTTAGACGGGAAACAAGAGATCGTACTTGGTCTTGTATATAAACTTCATGGAGCAAACTCATTCGAAGTGATTGGCCGTCTAAAGGAAAGGATGGCCCAGATTAATGAAACTCTGCCGGACGGAGTTAAGATAGTCACTTACTATGACCAATCTGCTCTTGTCAAAAACAGTATAAATACCGTTAGGGGTGCTCTTACAATCGGAATTATCCTGGTATGTCTTGTTTCCTTTACCTTCCTTGGCAACCTGCGCAATGCCATGATTGTGGTCTGCGCACTGCCTTTTTCTATTCTGTTCACCTTTATTCTGATGTATCAGAATGGGCTTTCCGGGGATCTGATCTCCTTCGGAGGCATCGCGATTGCGCTTGGCATGATAGTTGATGCCACGATCATTATGGTGGAAAGAATTCAATCTGCCCTAAGCAGTAAAACAGATACGACCTCGGTCACTGAGATCATCTTATCTGCAGCCGAAGAGGTTGGTCAGCCCATATTCTTTGCCGCTTTCATCATCATAACTGTATTTATCCCCATCTTTACCCTCGGCGAAGTTGAAGGGAAAACCTTCAGGCCCTTAGCTTTTGCAGTTTCCATAACAATGGTTGGTTCTTTAATTTATGCGTTAGTCGTGTCTCCTGTTTTTTACCGTCTGCTACACAAACAAAAAGATAAAGATAAGAAAGAAACTTACATCCCTCCTGCTGTTCTTAATCGCTATAAATCAATATTATTGTATTTTCTACATCACCGCTGGATGGTTGTTTCCGCTATGATTGTTGCGATAGCAATTGGAAGCGTGGCCTTTGTCCAATTAGGCACAGAATTTGTTCCTACTCTTCGGGAAGGGACGATACAGGTTTTGGCCTACATGGACCCAAATATATCTCTGAAAGAGATCCGCACTACTTCAGGCGAGATAGCAAAAGACATTCAAACCCTTCCTGAGGTAAAGCAGGTTATCGCCGATATTGGTTATGGCGAAGTCGGCCCACATGTGCATCATACGAATTATGCCTGCATAACCGTTACCCTGAAACCCAGGAAAGAATGGAAAAAGGTGAAAACCCAGGAAGAATTGGTTGCCCAAATCGATAATCGTATCTCTGATTTTCCTGGGGTGTCTATCAGCTTTTCTCAACCGGTCCAGCACGAAATCGACGGTTTAGTAAGT
>JAXHTA010000217.1:0-6544 GCA_034190285.1 Thermodesulfobacteriota bacterium
TTCCGTGCATCATGAACCACTCCTGAAAGACAATATTCATGAGCCTTGGTTCAAAATCAGTGTTGACATATTCGTTTTTATCGAGGCCCCCTTCAAGCTGCTCAATCCGCTCCTTTGTCACATTTCCGTAAAAAAAGCCCTTGATATAGGAAGTCTTGATGGATTTTTGCTTTAACCTGGCAGGAATGTCTGAACTTAGTTGCCCGTCCCTACAGAGGAAATAGGCTTCCTCACCGGGGAGGACCATCATATTTTGGAAATGTAGATGTGCAGTGTTGTAGACGGTGGAAAGCTTCTTTTTTCGAATGCTGCTGATATAATTCGGGCCGTATTCAATGCTCATGGAAAGAATGCCATCCCTTTTCAAGGCTCTCTTTGTGAGAGCAAAGAACTCGCTGGTAAAAAAGCGGTTTATCTGGAAGGTGTCAGGATCAGGCAGATCAATAATAACGGCGTCATATCTTGTTTGTGTCATCTTGATATGCCGTCTTCCATCGGTGTTAATTATGTCGAGGAAAGGGGCCTCTTTAATGGCTCCGAGACCTTGAGCTGCATCTGTCAGATTTGGGTCAAGCTCCACGTAATCAACGCGCACAGGGCGATATTTCGAGACTTCAGTCAGAGTCTCGCCAAAACCTCCCGATATTAGAAGCACGTTTTCAACACGATCCAACTGGCACAAAGGGTAGTGAACCTTTTCCTCGCAATGAATCACATTTGAATCCGAATAAAGAGGTACACCGGATTCCCAGAAGGTATGCTGAGTGCCTTCCCTGGAAACCACAATCCTTCCATAAGGAGACTCCTGATATCGAATGACATCTCCGTACTGATTAGCAAGGGTGCGTATCTCAAAATTGCTGTCAGTGGAATAATAGAAAAAGAGAGATACGGCCAAAAGGAAGATCAACACAAGAAGATATCGCCTGGACATGAGTAGAAGCGAGAGGGCTACAAGGATCAAAAGGGCGGAACCAAGCGCAATAGTTTGAAAGGGCCTCAGCCAGTAGACAAGGACAAAGCTGAATAGCGCTCCTCCTATGATATCACCGATACCATCAGTGAGATAGAGGTCGCCGCTTTCAAAGGGATAATGTCTGGCATTCAGGACTTTTTGGGCATACGGAAGTACAAAGCCGGTGAGCAGACAATAAGGCGCCAGCGTAATCATAATATAGAAAAAAATCGGATAAAAACCAGGGGAAGACCCATGTGTGAATAATATCTCTCTAAATGCCCTGATCGCTATCGTCAGCAAAAGGGGCAAAAAGGCGACGATAAGGGTTAGCAGCACGTAAAGCCCTAAGGAAATGTGCTTGACTAACTTTGCGGCAAGGCTGCCAAGGCCTGTCAGTAACAACCAACAGAAAAGCACGAGCGAGATGGTAATCTCGTTTCCATGGAACTGGGACAAGAACTCTCTGATGGTAAGAAGCTGGGTCGTGACGGATGATATGCCTGTACCTATGACAGACCAAATGATAAGCCGTTTTGGGTCCACAATTTGGAAGCCTTCCACAGGGGGGGACTATTCTTCAAAGGCCTGGACTTGATAAGTGGACACATCCAGGTCCTTCTTCTTCCATGCATCGCTGTCGAGGCCTGCCTTAAGGCAGAGATGGGCCAGGAAATCCTCTTTTCTTGGCAATTGTCTCCATACCTGGGGGAGAAAGGTGGCTTGATAGAAGCCCTTTTTTATGATGACACCATCAACATCTGGGTGCAGTTTCTTTAAAAGGTCATTGGCGTCGGAATATTCAACCGGCTTGGGATCAGTCAGAATACTGATCTCTATCTCTACCTTTTTCCATTCACTGGGTGCTAAGGGTCGGAACCTGGGGTCTTTGAATGCGGCATTAATGGCATTGACCCTGATACTTTCGATCAGTGATTCCTGTGGGATAATGTGGCCAATACACCCCCTCAGATCCCCATCAATGGTAAGGGTGACAAAGGTCCCGCGCTTTTCGTGGAACACTGTCTGCAAACCAGCATCAGATTCTTCAGGTCCTGGACGATTGAACAGCTCGTGCTCTATGCGCCTTCGCGCAACTGCCAGGAGATATTTACCCTGTTCCTCAGTCAATCTGTCCATGCCTGTCATGCCCCCCTCCATTTTCCCTCTCGCACCACATGAAGCCGCTGAAGGGGCTCCCTGAGCCCTATTCGATTTGAGTGGGTCAACGTCTGAAGACTCTGCACTTGAGGCCTGAAGGGATAATGCGATCAAAACAAATGAAACAATAGACCCGAAAAACCAGAAAATATTAGAACTCTCCGACTGTTTCACGCCAATTCCGCCTTCATATTCTCCCGGCTCACCCCAGGCGATTGAGTCAAATCCTTCCTGATCCCGTACTGTTAGAATGAATATAACTCATAATAACCGAAAAACAGACTCTGTCAACCAGAAATAAAGTCAAATCAGTCCTTCACAAAATGATTTTTCTGTAACACTTTAGCCCTTTGAAACAAGCGCTACCTGGTTACTCATCCGTGTGGGTCTATTTTGGCAAAGCCGAATATACTATCCAGGTGTTATTGAAGTGCATATGGGCCAGGGGTCGTGCCAAGAGCTATGTAGAATTTGCGATGCGGCTTTGCCAAAATAGACCCACACGGATGAAAGCGCCTTGTTTTTAAAAGGCTGAATTCTTACATTCTCCTATGAAATGTCATTGATAGCATGATCCACACTTTACAGAGGTGATTTGAGGCCACCTTGTGTAAACCATTTCGGCCCAGATTCTGTTGTTTAACTTGATAATTCCCTGTAGCTCGCTGCAGGGTCACCACTAAATTCCCTCTCCACCTTTCTGGGGGAGAGGGATAGGGTGTGGGGGTTCAAATAAAGTATTTTCCATTTTGATACCCCGTAGCTTGCTGCGGGGTAGTTCATTTAGGCATGACTACTACTCGTCCCTGATGTATTGTTCTTGAACATGGCTATGCAAATTCATATCATAGCCGCTCGTGCCCACCCACAAATGAAAGGCCAGTTTCGAACCAAAGTCATCTTGCCGGGAGGCGTTTCATATGGAGAGTCTGGAGCAAAGGAAGGAAAGAGTAAAACGGATATTTGAGATATTGGACCCCCTTTATACTCTTGAGAAGACGGCCCTTAAATACAGAACACCATTTCAACTCCTGATAGCAACCATCCTCTCAGCGCAATGCACTGACAAACAGGTCAATGCGGTCACCAAAACCCTGTTTGAGAAATACAAGACGCCTAAAGATTTTCTAAGCGCTCCTATCATTGAACTGGAAAAAGATATCCGTCCCACCGGCTTTTTCAGAAACAAGGCGAAATCTATCAAGGGATGCTGTCAGGGTCTTGTAGGCCTTCATGGAGGAAAGGTCCCTTCCACTATGGACGAACTCCTCAAACTTCCCGGGGTTGGGCGAAAGACCGCTAACTGCGTCCTGGGAGCGGTCTTTGATATCCCTGGTGTGGTAGTCGACACCCATGTGAAAAGGCTTTCCAGCAGATTGGGCCTCACGGAAAACCATGATCCTGACAAGATTGAAAGGGATATTGAAAAGCTACTTGCAGAAGAAAAATGGCGGCGTTTTTCCGATCTTCTAATCTATCATGGTAGAGAGGTCTGCAAGACACGGAAGCCGGCACATGACCGATGCCAAATATGGGGCCTGTGTCCATCAAATTCTATTTAGACTCCCTCACCCACCAAAGACCCGGAAAGGCGGTTTTGAAGCTGCTTGTCGTAATGGAGGTTTTTGAGATATTCCTGGCCTGGCTTTCCATCCCCAGGGCAAATTATGACCGTTTCAAGAGGTTTTAGCCTGCTCGCAACCCTGACATTTTTCCCCGAGCCAGCAATATCCGAAGCATTCCTACATTTTAGACGGGATATTGAGGCAATCCGCTGTTTGGCACGGGTTATGCTTGTTCTAGAATACTAACGGCCCATTGTTCTGCCATTCCCAAGAGCAATAGTTTTTTCAGCCTTAGGGGTCTTTCCTGAGCCCCACACATCCCAGTTTCGGAGGTCGCAATGATCAAGACGCATATGCCGTACGGAGAACCGATATTGGTAGTCGATGACGAGCCCTCGGTCGCCACTGTGATTGCCGGGGCAATAAGTGTTGAAGGGTATATCCCCGTTGTTTGCACACACCCTCACGAGGCCCTGAGCCTGTATGACAAAAAATCCTTCGCTCTGGCCTTTATTGACATCAATCTCCCGGAAATGACCGGCCTGGAACTTGCCGCATCCCTTAAACGACGTGATCCACAGCAAGAAGTGGTCTTTATTACAGGCCACGGCACTTTAGACAGTGCGGTGGAGGCAATCAAGATCGGGGCCAACGACTACCTGAGAAAACCTATAAGTATCAACCAGATCAGGCTTTGTCTAAGACATTTTCAGGAACGAAAAATCCTCAGAAAAAGAATTGGGCTGGTAGAGAGTCGCCATCTTCATCTGGTCCAGAACGTTCCTTCCATTATATATGTGTTAAGAAATGATTTTCGCTTGGAATTCATCAACAGGGCCTGTCTGACGATACTCGGATATTCTCCGGAAGAGGCCCTTAGTATCCCGAACTGGTTTATGGAGAGAATTCATCATAAGGATCGTGAGCGCGTGCTGGAATTATTTCGTTCTGCTTTCAGTTACGGAGGATCATCTTTTTCGGCTGAATGTCGTCTCATTCATAGAAGCGGATATATCATCCATTCCATCGTCAAATCCATCGCCCATGGCGTAGATGAAGAAGGCCATGAGAAAGAACACCTGGAAGGCATCATAGTGGATATCACGGATCGTGTTCTTCTAGAAAAGGCTATGGTGCAGAAGGAAAAGATCAAGACAATAATCGATATTTCCGCAGAGGTCGCCCACGAAATCCGGAATCCATTAATCCCTATTGGAGGTTTCGCAAGGCGCCTGCACAGAAAGTTCCCTGAGTTGCGTGAGGGAGACATTATACTGCGTGAAGCCAAGCGGCTGGAGGAGGTTCTAAACAGAATAACTCAGTACCTTAAGCAGGTGGAGATCAACTGCCAGGAATCTTCAGTTAACGGCATGGTGAACGATTGTATAAGACTGCTCTCGGACGAGATAAATCATAACGGCATCACCTGCCGGCTGGATTTGGATTCGTCATTAGGTACGCTCTACATCGACGAAGCCATATTAACCCATGTTTTCAATGGGATAATCCAAAACGCAGTTAAGGAAATGGAGAAGGGGGAAACCTTGACGATCAAGAGTTTTGCGAGCGATCAATATCTCCACATAGACTTTATGATTGACGCTCCTGGAAGAGAGGTCAAAGACCCGGAACTTTTCTTCCTGCCATTTGATGAAGGAAACCACAGACTCGGACTACCGCTACGCTATCGGTTAGTCAGAGAGATCGGGGCGTTGCTCTCTTTCGCGCAAGAGGAGGACCGCGTACACTTCACCGTCTCTTTTCCGAAAAACGCCCAAGACGATCTGGCCGAACAGAAAAAAGGCCTCTGTCACTGAGTTGAGATTTCAGGATACTATAAATAGCCTCCACAAGGGCCTCTCCCTCTTCCGCCTAAGCCAAACCCCTGTTTATTGCCCAAGGGGCGTGCCACAAGCTATGTAGAATTTGTGACGCGGCTTAACCAAAAGAGATCTCCACAAGTCAACGCACCTTATTTTCAAAAGACCGAATTCTCACAACACTTCAAGAAGAGTATGAATCAGGTGCCGCTACAGAACTCAACAACGAGAAAGGTATGATCAGAGGGTTTTTCAAGTAACCTTGGTTTGGTATCGATCCAGGAGTCACAGGATTTTTGAGCCAATGTGGATGTGGCAAGGATATAATCGATTCGCCAGCCCATTTTTCGCTTAAAGGCGTTAGGTATCCTATAATCCCAAAACGTATAGTGGCCTCCATTCGGCTGATGTTTCCGAAAAACATCCACAAAGCCCCATTCTAGAAACTCCTTCAAGACGGCCCGTTCATCCGGGTGAAAGCCGGCTTCCCCACTCAGCCCCTCGGGATCAAATACGTCGATTGGCTCAATTGCCACATTAAGATCACCGGCCAGTAGAAGGGGCCGGCCTGGCTCATAACTTCTTCTTATGTGGGCCAATAGGTCCCTCAGCCAGCCGAGTTTGTACTCAAACTTCTCGGTTCCGGGAGAGAATCCTTGGGGAACATAAGTGTTTATCACAGGGACATCGCGAATTCTGGCACTAATAAAACGGGCCTCTTCCTTTCCGTTGTGCAGATTGAGGCGGATATTGTCTAAGGGGAGTCTACTAATTATGGCCACACCATTGTAAGACTTCTGTCCCCGGAAAACAACCTGGTAGCCCGCTGCTTCAAAGGGATCGACTGGGAAATCTTTGTCCTGGACCTTGGTCTCCTGCAGGCATAAGATATCCGGCCGTTTTTTTTCCAGCCAGTCCATGATAATGGGAAGTCGAACGCGTATGGAATTGGTGTTGAACGTCGCAAATCTCATTTCACTTTGCTGCCTGGAAGTGTATTGCCGTCCGGGACAAGGAGATGGAGGCCCGAGGCGTCTTCTGCG
>JAXHTA010000218.1:0-6539 GCA_034190285.1 Thermodesulfobacteriota bacterium
AAAAAATCCCAAAAGGAATATCTGATGTAAAGAGCATTACAAATTGAATATGCCGGCTATAGCGCCGAGATAAATTGATACAGGTATGCTGAGATAAACTGAGATGTTAGTTCACAGCATCCGGCAGCATTAGGCCTACCCCGCCCTAAGAAAATAAATAAAACCCAGCTGGCTGCCATACCCCGCAGTTTTCAGGAAAAAGATTGAGATTGGAACCGGAAGGCGATTATGAAGGAGATGGGATTTCAGGCATTACTTGAATGCTTTGCTTATTTCTTTAATTTGGTGTGCCAGATATTCGAGTTTTTGTTCTATGGCAACAATGCGTTCATTGACGCGTTTGCTTGACTCGAAAGGCTCCATGACAGGTTGGTGCGGGATAATCGATTTGAGAATGCCTCCGATATGCTGAGGATGTTGATTTTTATCCTCAACGTTTTGATGTCTCGGATGGTGTTCGGTTGGAATGTTTTTCAGATAATCATTCAGGAAACTGATGGTGTTCACAAAGTCCATTTTTTTGACAAGCATGACCAGATCAATGGTGTTGAAGTTTTTTTCGCAACGAAAGCACCTGGCCAGATTGGTTTTAGAATTAACGGCAGTGTTAAATTCATTGCATGAGGGACAAAGAAAGCGAAAGACACCTTCGGTCGTCCGGCAAGGAATCTTCAGCCCCTTTTCGATCATGATGGCAACCGGGATTTTATTGCGCAAATTATAAAGGTGCTGATTGGAAAAGCGCCTTGAGGTCATGATCTTTTAGTCTCATCAAGTCTGGTTCTTAAGCTGACACAGTTTTTCATGTTGATCACATGACTATTTTCCGTCAAGCGATCGATTAAAGCGGCGGCAAGATGATCGTTTTTCAAAAATGACGACCACTGCCCAAATCCAAGATTTGAGGTGATCAGTGTCGTTTTCCGCTTGTGCCTTTTGTGCATCAGGGTAAAAAACAGACCGACCTGCACCGGCTCCACCTCGACATAACCCAGTTCGTCGATCAAGAGACAATCGTAGGAGACAAATTTTTTGATGACCTTTGATTCGGAATGATCCGCAACAGATTGATAAAGGCGCTCCACCAGATCCGGGAAAGTGATAAACAGGCCATTATGACCATTATTGATCGCATGGATCAAAAAGGCCGTGGCCAGGCCGGTTTTGCCCACGCCTGTGGGGCCGATAAAGATGATATTGCGGCATTTGCTCATGTAATCAAAGGCATCATACATTCCCACGATTTTCTTTTTATTCAGTTTCGGCTGGCGATTAAAGGGAAATGTCTCCACCACAAATTTTTCAGGGATTCTGGCCCTGTTGATTCTCATTTTACGGGCATTTTCCCGTTTGATTTGATACTCCTCGGTAATGATATATTCTAAAAGATGCACATGGGAATACCCCCCTTTTTGGGCGAGGGCAAGATATCGGTCCCAGTTGGCAAGCAAGCCGCCAAGGCGTATATATTTGAGCTTTTGTGCGAGCGCTTCATCCATTTTCGTCCTCCATGTCATAGATGGAAAGGTCCACTTCATCGGCAAAACAGCCCTCGATATATGCATCCCTTTTTTGAAAATCCTGATCTATTTCCGGCGCAGTTATGTCAAGACTACCGTCGATGAGGATAAGAGTTGTAATGTTTTCAATAACTTTGATATCCGTAATGCGATATTTGCAGGCTCTTTCCACGGTTTGAATAAAGACCGAAGGGGCGGTCTTGCGGTATAAACCAAAAAGCGCACGGATAAACCGATGTTTGGGTTGACCGCTTTTGGGCACAGCAAAATTGAGATAATCATCGACCGTTTTGCCTAAAGAGCGCAGGATTTTCTCTTCCCGCGCGGTGGGTTTTTTACGATACTTGGGCTTATGGGGCGGCAGGCGACCGCCTTGGGGAGGGATGATTTCGTTTTTGACACCATCAGGAGGCAAAAGATACCGTCCTAAGAGTTTCCGGGCATGGTAAATCTTCAGATGATCTGCGTATTCCAGTATGTTGACATCCTGGCGTTTGGTCCCGGGGATCCAATAAAAATTCCCATTGACTGACACGTAGCCGTACTGATCGGTGCCTCTTTCATGAACAAGATAGGGTGGCTCGACATATGACGGCAATTTTTTCAGATAGGGTTTTTCGTATTCAAAAACCACCGAAGGGATCATGCGGGTTTTGCCGGTAGGGCGATTGGCCGATCGACGGGTCGCCCAATCAAAGGCCTGACGATTCATGTCCTCAAGACTATCAAAAGAACGCCCCGGGAAAAAATTGGTCTCAACCGTATAAAAACCCCTTTCATTGCCGGCTTTGCGGTTGGCATGGCCTTTTTCATGGCAGACAAATTTAAACCCGTACTGAGACGCGAAACGCTCCATTTCCGGCGCCATGACGGCATTGGCGCCGGTCCCCCGCAGACGGGCCAGATTCGTGTTGTCGATAATGCAGTCTTCTGCCGCATAGTTCCAATAAACGAGCGCTTCGTGGAAAAAACATTTCATCCGAAACCGGTTGAATGAACGATAAAATTTCAAATAGCGAACTTTCGAATAGCGGAAATAGATAAGACTTCCCTGAACCAGCGCCGATATCCCACCCAATCGAATACGATAAGGCGACGTGTCATGCTGCATCTCCACACCGGGTTCGTCCGGTACCCGGTGGCAGCGCCCCGATCGGTTTTTACCCAAACCTTGTTCGCGGAGCATCTGGGTCAAAGTCGAATAGGCAATATTGATGCCATTTTCCTCGATGAGTTTTTCATGCACTCTTTGCGCCCGCCCGTTGCATTCATTGTAAAGCTGTGCCAGAAGATCCGGATCAATCCCGATTTTATCTTTGCGCACGGTTTCAGGCATCCCACCCTTCTGTTCAACGATGCTCATCACCGTATTGGGGCTGATGTTCATATTGCGGGCAATCTCTCGCACGCCCATGCCTTCCTGGTTAAGAAGATAAACGGCTTTACGCTTGTCCGGTCCGATCATGAAACGTCCTTATCGCTTTTAAAAACGAATCGGTTTGTCTTAAAATGCCGCCGGTCAAAAGATTGGCCTGAGCAAAAAAAGCATTGGTCTTATATTTTGGATGCTTCGTTTTCGTAGTAACCCGTTGCATATATTTGGATACGATCTCAAGATCGCGAATCATGGCGCTTTCCATTTGGCTGCAACCCGATGGGGTTGTCCGGGATTCTTTTAAACGGCCCAGCGCCCATGTGATATGACCGTTTTTGATTTGTTCGCGCAAAGCCTCCGGTCCCCTGAAATATCCATTGGCCAACAGTCCTATTGCGCGAATGCTTAAATTCTTACCCGATACGGATCTGACAAATTCGTTCACTTCATTGGTTTGAACCCCGTTTATACGTATAAACGGCCGGAGTGTGTACATATAGGCGTAAACCGGAAATCGGCCTTTAAATATCTGATCAAGTACATAATCGCTCATTTCATGGATGATCCCGGATCTGACGCTGACCCAGGCCTTGCTTCGTTCAAGAAGTCCTGCGATCTCGGCGGTGGACATCTTGTGAACACTTTTGAGTTCATCAACGAATCTGGCCTGTTCCAGAATGGAAAGACTCCTGGCATTTGAAATGCGGATCAGCTCGATGATGCCCAAAACTTCATCGGCGCCCATCGAAGCATAGGGCGCCATACTCATGCCAAGTTTTTTGGCACATCTTAAGCGCTTAAACCCATCGAGCAGGATTCGCGCTCCCTTTGTGTCAACCCCTTGCAACGGATTCCGAATTCCCTTTTCCAGAATCGACACCAAAAGCACCTTCTCAGCACCGAGAGACCTCATTCGAAAGTCTTCATATCTTAAATCTAAACTGGAAACTTCCACTTGTTCGGCCATTTTGCATCCTTATGGAGGGGTTTTTTGAAGGCGAAATTCAGCATAAGTCAGTTTTTCGTCCATGTCGATGCTGTGTTGTCTCAAAATTTTGCACAACATCTCATAAATCTCAGCCAACCCAACATTGCGGCCTTCTATCAGACTTGTGACCATCCGGATGTGATTAACAGTGGCATCGCCAATGTCATTTTCATCCAGCCTTGATTCCGGCAAACAACTTTTTTGACTGCGCTTGGCGTTCAAATACCCTTTCTTTATCTTTCCCTCTTTGCTCCGATAATATTCAGTGCTTCTCTGTATGGAATCGATCCGCCTGTGAGCCTCTCGGCAACCAAACGGGCAACCAAGATCACTACGGCCTGCATTGCGGGGATGGGTGATAAAAAGTATGTGGCAGTGCCTGCATCGAGTCAGGCATTTTCTTAGATGGGGCTTTTCCTTGACGACAGAACGAACAACCCAATAATATCGGGCAACAATACCGCGAACCTCTCCATTGCGGTACCAACCAGAATTATATTGAAAATAGGGTCGAATCTGTATTATAAAAAAGCTAAATGCTCACTTATCTCGTTGATATATTCGGGCATACCCTCGTGGTACCTCCTTTTTTTAATTGGGCTTAAAAAACTAAGGTATTACGGGGGTTCGTTTCTTGTAAAGGAGAAATTTGTTCTCTTCAGCGGGAAAACTCTTGAAAAGCCTGTATCAGTTTATCTCAGCATACCTGTATCAATTTATCTCAGCACTATAGCTCATTCTACCATGGGTAAAGGTTCCTCACCTGGCCAGTCATACTCTTTCTCTTATCTCACGGCGTATCTGTAATGACTGGACAACAAAATACAACCACCCTATTCATTTGCTGGAAACATTCGTGGACAGAACTCGATTCCCGGGAACCTGTTATAAAGCCGCCAACTGGATTTTAACAGGTCAAACCCAAGGACGTTCCCGTAATGACCGGGACCGTACGATTCAGGTGCCTCCTAAAGATGTATATGTTTACCCTTTGATCAAAAACTTTCGAAAGCGATTGTGTTATGACACCTGAAGAAGCTTTAGCTATTTATCACGCTGGCTCTGATGTAGTAGTCAAGGTTCTCTGTCAGCTTTCAAGCCAGGCGGACCTATTGCAAAAGCGGATGGCTGAGCTACAGAAAGAGGTCCAAAGGCTCAAAGACCAGCTTGCCAAGAACAGTCGCAACAGCAGCAAGCCTCCCTCATCTGACGGTTTCAAAAAGCCTTCTCCGAAAAGTTTGCAGACACGGGGTAAACGTAAACCGGGAGGGCAAAAAGGCCATCCAGGCTCTACACTCAAGATGGTGGACAAACCCGACCATACAATTATTTATCCTGTTGATCAATGCCAGAGTTGTGGTCATCGCCTTGCCGATGAAGCATCCATCGATGTCGAAAAAAGACAGGTATTCGACATCCCTCCCATACAAATGGAGATCACCGAACATAAAGCCCAGATCAAGGAGTGCTCCCATTGCGGACATCTCAATAAAGCAGCGTTTCCCGAACCGGTCAAGGCCCCTGTACAATATGGCCCTCGCCTAAAAGCAATTGCAGTCTATCTGAGACAGTATCAACTCTTGCCTTATAATCGTACCCGGGAGTTATTTCGTGACCTGTTCTCAACGGATTTAAGCGAAGGCTCCCTGACAAACATCACTGACACTTGTTCTGAACTTTTAGAGCGCCCAATCAAGCAGATCCAGAAACAGCTTGAACAATCACCCGTGGTAAACTTCGATGAAACAGGTTCGTCCGTATACGGAAAACGCCAATGGTTACACTCAGCCTCTACACCCAATTTAACCTACTATGAGATTCATCCAAAACGCGGATCTCATGCCATGGATCACATGGGCATACTTCCCAATTTCAAGGGACGGGCCATTCATGATTTCTGGAAACCCTATTTTAAATACGATTGCGACCATGGCCTTTGCAACGCCCACCATCTACGTGAATTGATTTTCTTGCACGAACAACACGGTCAACGCTGGGCCAAAAACATGATAGACTGCCTGATTGATATCAAAAAAGCCGTTGATGAGGCAAAAACCAGCGCAGATACACTTTTCAAAGAACAAATCCATAAATTCGAAATACGCTACCAGAACATCCTTGACAAAGGTTATAATGAGAATCCTCTGCCAAAGAAAAAATCCACCAAAAAGAAAAGAGGAAGGTCAAAAAAAAGCAAAGCCCAAAATCTACTCGAACGTCTTGATGAACACAGAAAAGAAGCCTTGGCCTTTATGTATGACTTCAAAGTACCATTCGACAACAACCTCGCTGAAAGAGATCTTCGTATGGCTAAGGTACAACAGAAAATCTCCGGCACCTTCCGAAGCCAGGACGGGGCTAATGCTTTCTGCCGCATTCGAAGCTACATCTCAACGGTTAGAAAAAATGCCGTCAATGTCATTGATGCTATTGGGAACGCTTTCCAAGGCTGCCCGTTCCTGCCGTCCTCAGGGAGTCCTTGAAACAAACCCTTATCTCTCTCTGATTGTGTGAAAAATTCCTTGAGAAATCTCTCGTTCTCCAAGTCGCTTGAGCATTATTGAAAATTCCAAATAATAATCTTGTCTATCTCGTATATCCTGTCTAAAATAGACCTGTGTAGTTACCTCTAATTTTTATAAAGATACTAGATTAG
>JAXHTA010000219.1:0-6528 GCA_034190285.1 Thermodesulfobacteriota bacterium
CTTTCCGCCAGTGTAAAGGACATCCGGTTGGCGGAGTCCACAAAGACCTCTCTATTTTGATATTTAGCTGTCTGGTTTTCAAAGACTTCTGGGAGAGTTGGCAGACCCCAGTATCCAGCTTCCGTATAACGCCGTTTCTTTTCCTCGGTTACCAAAAAAGGCTTCATCTCTTACTCCTCTGTCATGTTGATGCATTCTGAAAAAACTGGGAGGCTGCCCGAGAATGCCTGTTTTTCTCTATTAAGTGGGGGCCAGCTTCAACCCCGCTTTATCTCGGTCAGCCTCAATGGATCTGGGGCAGATAAATCAAGCTGTCTCTTTCTTTGTCACACGGCACAGAAATCCCCTGAACATGGCCGCGCCAAGCACAGGATCTCGATTATAGATCTCATCTGCCGTCAGCATGTTGTAGTTGGCAGGATCAGGCCATCCGGCCTCGGTGCCCACCACACCTTTTTTCATGTCATCGGTCAGCTTTGCTTTCAATTCGATTCTTCCTCTCAGGCTTTCCACAACGACCATATCGCCGTCGGAAATGCCGTATTTTTCGGCATCCTCAGGATTCATTTCAAGCTCCGGCTCTGGACAGAGTCTGAAAAGGTCTTCGCACTCACGGAACCTGGAGTGAAAATAAGGGGCCTTACGGAAATCAATTGCCACCAGGGGATACTTCAATGCCAGAGACGGCAGACTTACCGTGGTTTCATTAGGTTCCACGTAAGTGGGCAGGGGATTAAAACCCATCCGTTCCATGTATGTGGAATAGATTTCAAACTTACCCGAAGGCGTTGGGAATCCGCCCTTTTCCTTATACTTTCCGAATTCTCTCCTGTAATAAAATGGTTCTTTCTGGAGTTCATCCATGGTCATATTGGCGTGAACCAGAATCTCCTTATTGACGTAATCCTCATAGCTTTCTGGGACTTCAAATCCCAGTCTTTTTCCAAGCTCCCACCATATTTCATAGTCGGGTTTGCTTTCCCCTGGTGGGTCCAATACCCTGTTAATGCAGCCAAACAGGTCATTATCAAGGGCGCAGTAAAAGCTACCAATCTCGTTTTTCTCAAGAAGGGCCTGGGCCGGGAGAAACATGTCCGCAAACCTGGTCGTATCATTAAACCTGATGTCAATCTGAGTCACAAAATCGAGCTTCTCAAGGGCAGGCCTCATCCTGTTCTGGGCCACACTCATGATGGCAAGATTTGTACCGGCTATGATCATCTCTCTTAAGGGGTAAGGGTCGTTATCGAGTATGGCGTCGGCAAAACAGACCCCAACGGCGTTGTGGGAAATCCTCGGGTAAATGGGATGGTAATCAGATCCTATGGCCGGCCCTATATACTTATAGGAAGAATTGATCAAAAAACCGTCATGGGGGTCCGGTACAATTTGCCCTCCCTCATTGTCAATATTGCCTGTAATTGCTATAAGCGCATCCAGGGCCCGGTGTGCTTCAAAGCCATTCTGGGTTGTTTCAAGCCCGCCAAGAAATCTCAATACGGCAGCGGACTTGGAAGTGGCAATTATCCTTGCAGCCTTTCTGATCAAGTCCGCCGGCACATCAGAAATCTCGGAAACAACCTCCGGCGTGTATTTTTTCACGTGTTCCGCAAGCCTCTTGGAACCGGAGGTGTATTTCTCGCAAAATTCCTTGTCGTGGAGGTCCTCTGAAAAAATAACATTTATCAACCCCAGGGCAACGGCAGTATCCGTCCCCGGTCTGAGCTGGAGGAATACGTCAGCGTTCTTTGCAAGGGGAATCCTTCTTGGGTCCACCACAATTGTCTTGGAGCCCTTTTCCTTTTTAAACTTGCGAACCGCTCGGGCAAGGGGCGGCAGACTCGCATCAATATTGGTGCCCCACATGCATATGACGCCAGGGTCGGCCGCCGGATCCAGGTCAGGGGCCAGATACCCCCCGCATGATATGAAACTCGTAATAGCATGGGGAACATAACAGTTCTCTCCATATCCCCCGATGTTCGGGGTTCCGAATCTTTCGCAGAAATTGCCTATGGTGTGCATACCGACTACGTTGCCCAAGATATATGCCACACCGAAGTAGACCCCCAGGGCCTTTGGTCCGTGTTTGGAGCGTAGGTCCTTCAACCTTCCCCCCAATTGATCAAGGGCGTCATCCCAGGAAACCCTCTTCCATGCGCCACTTTTTCCCCGTCTCACCATAGGATACGTCACTCTGTTTACATCATCTTTATAAGCCCAGCGCAGGGCCTTCTGGGCCTTGACACAACCCTGGACGTTGTGCCCCTTGTTTCCAGCCACGGGAGACGCCGAAATATCCAAAATCTCATTGCCGTCAACGGTGACGTCAAGCATATGATATGAGCAAATTGGGCAAACCGTCCTTACAGTCCTTTTTCCAGAAGCCATAATTCGTCCTCCTCAATATTGTGTTAATAGAATTTCCGCGCTCGTCCAGATTATTGAATGGGACACGATTGTATTTGCTCTACATTCACAAAAATTCGATCGTCAGACCAAGACAACAGAAATCCGGGTGTCGGCGGGCATAGCAACCGGTAACCATCTCCCTTCCAGACACCTTTTACCTTTGCGCACCTTCTTCCCTATTAAAAAATATATGAAATCCGGGCTATATGTCAAGGATGAATAAGGAAATGCCCCTATTTCACCGGATTGACAAGACAACTACAGCCGTTCTAGACTTGGAGGATTGCCTTCGACCAAGTTAACAGATGCGTCAGTATCACAAAACAATTTATTCTACAGTGAGAGCGGCGGTGATTGTCTCAGGGTCGGAAGAGCGAAACCTTTCGAAGGGTCCTTGCAGCAACTGGTAGTCTTTGTTATTATGGAACCTGAAGGGCAAGATAACCATAAGAAATGGTGATTGGTATCACTTCAGCCCATCAAAATAAGAACAGGCCAGTCACCAACCCGAGGGTTTTCTTTGAAAGGGCTGGAATGTCAGGGTGATTCGGGTTCCCAGAATCAAACCTCGCAGGGCACTTATAATGTCTGAATCTGGTACAATCAACCATTCAAGAATAGCCTCTTGGGGCTCTCTATTACTGATTGTATTAATCCTTGGTGGCTGTACCACTTCGAATTCCCATTTTGGTCTGAATGCCGATCCATATGTCAGGATCATCACCAGGCCCGACACCAAAAACCTCTGGGCCGGAAGTGTCGGGATCTTTAATTTCAATCTCTGCAATTCACGCCTTCCTGACAAATTAGGCGGCGAGCTAGCCCAGTTCACTTACAGGCATTTGCTGAGGCATCAGTTCGCGACCTTGGTCGAATTAGCCGGCAGGCATGCCAGCTCTATAGAGGAAGCAGTTGATCTTGCAACGCAAAAAGGTTACCAGCTGATTCTTTTGGGGGATTTAGCTGACTTTTTTTATGGAGGGCAGATCGCAAACTCAAGAGTATCAATGTCACTGAAGGTGATAGACGTCAGAACCGGAATCACCATCTGGTATATTTCAGGAAGGATCGAGGCCCCATATGAGGAAAGCGCTGATTACCTTTTTTTTGTAAAAGAGGGTAAGGACGCCCCTTCCCCCCGTCTCTTGAGCGCCGTCGTATTGGAGAAATTGTTGGATGTCCTGATCGGGGGGTAGAGGACTTCACACTTGCAGAATACTTCCCGGCAAGATGCAGTTTTAAACAGGGTCACCTCAGTCCCTTGCTGTAATATTTTGTCCATTATAAATAATTGTAATATAGTTAGTGCCCGACCGAAAACTGTCTTATTCGCCCATATCTGCGTCAGACTCAAATTTTAATCCTCGAAATACTCAATGTATTCCTGCGGTCAAAATCTTCGTTTTCCTTGATCTGAACGAAAAACCCTAGTTTTCGTTCAGACACTGGTTACGGACTCGTGTGGGTCTCTTTTGGCAAAGCCGCGTAAACATCCTCACTTTATCAAACGGCAGGTTGCCCAAGAGGTCCAGCGCAGGGCAACCCCATCAGACAGCCTCTCCGAGGACGGTTCCCCGTTATGCCAAAGCCAGACACCTGTTTAGCGCCCAGGGGGCATGATACGAGATATGAAGGGTTTGTGATGCGGCTTTGCCGCAAGAGACCCCCACACGGGTCATAGCGCCTTATTTCAACACGCTAAATTCTTACCTCTTTCTTAAAGGCCGCGCATGCTTGCCTCATTTCGGGATTTCACCGGACGGAAGTCCCCCAGGATAGATGGACTAACCGTGAATTAATCCCACACCTCCCAGGCCGCACTATTGATAATGTAAATCCAAGGATAGTATGCATCCGAGCTCCAGAACCAGCCCATATCGGGTGTCCAGAACGAAATGGAGGTTGTCGTTGTTCCACTGGAAAACACCCAACCATGCTCAACATGCCAGATCCATGAAGGACTTCCGTAAACCCAGAAGTACCCAAACCATTCAAGGTATTTCCAGCCGGCCCCAAGATCGATCGCCCCCGACCAGAGGCCGAGGTTTTCATACGCTCCCATATCGATAGCATTGCCATACGGTCTTGTGTTTCCTTCAATATCCGTAACAGGAGCGCCACTATATGTACCCGTGTCAATGCAAGGAGACCCCAAAGCAATATGGTAATCCCCATTGCTCGAATCCACAAAAAGCGGATCCGAATCAATGTTACCCTGGCCTGAATATCCGCCCTGAATATCAGAGTAGGTCACCGCAAGGATGGACCCGGTTTCTTCGACAGAGATTTCATCCGGTGAATCAGCCCAGAAAATGCAGTTGGCAATAATAGGTGATGCATTATTAGCGCTGAAGATTCCCCCACCGGCGAAGCCGCTGGTGCCGATTGCCGTGTTACCTGTAATGGTGCAGTTGATTATCGTTGGGGAGGACAAGTCGCAGTAGATCCCCCCGCCTCTTTCGGCGGTATTGCCTGAAATGATATTGTTGGCTAATGTCAATGAAGTAACGTAATCAAGGTAGACAGCGCCTCCTTCATAATCCGCCGTGTTGTTCTTTATGACATTCCCGCTGACCGCCAAGTCGGAGCCCTCAACGATCATCCCCGCTCCGTTAACGGCGCTGTTGCCCGTAATTGTGTTGGCGATTACGTCCCCTGAACACCGATCATAAAAACTTATTCCCCCTCCTGACCAATTGGTGCTGTTGTTTTGAAGGATATTCTCTGTAATTGTCACGCTCGAACTGACAACGGCAATACCCCCACCCCAGTCATCGGTGGCGGTATTGTCTTCGATAATGTTATTGCTGATCGTAATCGACGAGCAATCCTCAATGTCAAGACCCCCTCCGCGCCCGATTACGCTCCCGTTCCGGATGACAAAACCATCAATTAAGACGTTGTCTACATTTAAGATCGCCAGCGCCGAGCCGGAAACTCCCCCATCTATGATAGTCGGGTTTGCGGCCGGCGACCTTACACCGCCTCCATCGGAGGGATAACCGCCATAGATGCTTACATCTCCGGCAACATCTATGTTCTCACTGTATGTGCCCGCTGCCACGTAAATGGCATCCGATCCCGCAGTAACTTGAGCGAGGTTGACGGCGGCCTGAATAGTCGCCAGCGCATTCCCCGCGCCCCAGGTAGATCCAGAGTTTGAGTCATTTCCAAGACTTGATTGAACATAAAAATCTTGGCCCCAGGTTTGTCCTGACTGGAAAACAAACGCCGCCAATACGCTAATGGCTGCAAAAAAACCAATTCGTTTCATCGCGTTTTCCTCCTTTTTTATATTTGAAGGTCAAAAAGTCGTAACCGTTGACTTTTTACAGTTATATAGCGGCAGGCATGCCGGCATAATAAAAAGCCTTTGATTCTGGAACAGAAAAAGGGAGCCAAGTCGTACTCTTGGGTAATATCGTAGCATACAGCGCAATAAATGATGCCTAATATTTTTTCAGCTGGAAAAGCTTTCTGCTCTGCGTCGCGACGACATGGTAGAATTTATCCTGGGGGATATAGATGTAGGGCACGTCCTCCTTCCTACGATAAAGGAAATGAGACAGGATCATCCTGTTTACGGCCCTATGGCCGACGATCATGATATTATCGGGGTTGCTGCTCAGGTAAAGGGCCTTTTTTACGCCACTGTCCACTCGCTCCTTCATGGAAACATAGCCCTCTCCTTCAGGGTAGATGTAGTTGAACTTGTCCTTTTTCCTTGCCAAATAAACGTTTGGCATTTTCTCCCTGATTTCTTCATAGCTCATACATTCACAGATCCCGCTGTCAATTTCGTTGAATTCTTTCAATGGAATAATTACACAGACTTTCTGTTCCTGGCTTATGTGCTCCGCAGTCTGTATCGTTCGTTTTTTTTCGCTCGTAAAAATTACGGGTATTTTCTTTTTTTTAAAATACGCGGCCAGGGCCCTGGCCTGGGTCCTTCCGTTTTCCGTCAAACCGGAATCACCACCGATCCTGTCTTCCAGATTAAATATGGTCTCTCCGTGTCTGATAAGGAACAGATTCTTGACCGTATCAGTCACAAGAAAATCTCTGATACGGTCATAGTAGAGGACATCTTCCGTGATCTCTTCTTCTATAATCCTG
>JAXHTA010000022.1:0-16823 GCA_034190285.1 Thermodesulfobacteriota bacterium
AGCAAATCCTTTGCATTATTTGTATTTTTATTGAGATTCGCAATTATCATTTCTGCAGTTACATGCTCATGGTCCTCTTTCCAGCAATCATAGAAACCGCGGTCTCTTGGAGCTCACAAACAAACAGAATAAGAGGCTGAATGAACTTAACAAGGATTTGGAGAAGAAAGTAGAGAAAAGAACCGGCGAAATCATACAGAAGAACAAGGAACTGGAAGAGGTAAACAAAAGACTGGAAAACAGTTTCATGGATGCAATTCGCCTTCTTTCTTCGCTGGTTGAGAGCTTGAATCCCGATTTAGGCAGGCACATGAGACAGGTGGCCAAAATCTCAAGAGAGATTGCCGAAGAATATGGCCTCGACAGACAGGCAGTTGACCAAATTGAGATAGCAGGGAGGCTTCATGACATTGGTCTATTGGGCTTACCGGAAACCATACTGGAAAAGCATGAAAAAGAGATGAACGCCGAAGAATTAGAGGTGTTCAGGCCCCATCCCACAATAGGGCAGATCTGTCTGCAGCCCCTGGAAAATCTAGATCAGGTAGCCGCTATTATCCTTTCCCATCATGAACATTATAACGGGAGCGGCTTCCCGAATGGCTTGAAAGGAGAGGACATCCCCCTTGGGGCAAGGATCATTTGCGCTGTATCGGATTACTGCAAAATCGTAAGAACGTGGCCAAGAGGCGTTAAGGAAATCATGGAAAAGGCGGAAAGATATATCGGTCCTTCGGCAAGGGATATTCTTGTCTCGGAGCGCAAGATAATGATTGATGAAATAACCAGAAGGATCTTTCTTGTTGGAGCCTCAAAGAAGTATGACCCTGACGTCGTCCAGAAACTAGCGAATAAGATCGGGTCATTTGGAATGGAGGGGCAACCGGAGAAAGGGCAAGATGAGATTGTATCCGTCCACGTCGATGAACTTAAGGTGGGGATGGTCCTTGCAATGACCCTTCGCACCAGGGACGGCAGATTTGTCCTTGGTAGCGGTTCAGTGCTTAACAAAACACAGGTGCTGGGCCTTCAGAGGCTTACGACGGGCGAAGCCATAGAAAGCCAGATTTACGTATTAAGAAACCAGGGCCTAGCAGAGAGAAGTTAACCGGAGGAGGATCTCTATGGACTCAAAAATGATCCTGAAAAGGCTTGATGGCATTGATGATCTCCCTACATTGCCGACCATTGCGGTGGAAGTGAACAGCATGCTTCAAGACTACGATACATCGATCACGAAATTGAGTGAAACAATAAAAAAGGACCAGGCAATAATCCCCAGGATTTTAAAGCTTGTCAACTCGTCCTTCTACGGCTTTCAATCCAAGGTGAGCGATATCGGCCGTGCTATTGTCCTGTTGGGTTTCAACACCGTGCGAAACGCCATTGTTACCATCTCGATCATTGACGCCTTTTCGAGAAAGGGGGGATTGGCAGGGTTTAACATCACAGACTTCTGGACACATTCAGTAGCAGTGGCCGTAACCAGCAGACACCTCGCCCACAGGGCCCGCCTTCAGTCACCGGAGGACTATTTTACAGGAGGACTCTTGCATGATATCGGAAAGATCGTACTCTTGCAGTATTTTCAGGACCTCTTCGAGAAGGTGTGGATATCGGCCAGGGAGAACAACCTCTCATTCTATGACGCGGAAAAAGAGGAAATTCGGATTACCCATGCCCGGATTGGGGCACATCTTGCAAAAAAATGGCAGCTTCCTGAACCCCTTGTTGATACTATCCGATATCACCACGCAGTAAATAAGACCGCCAAAGACCTTAATCTATTGATGATTGTCCACGTGGCGGATATCATAGTGAACAGTATCATGACTGACTCGAAAGATGATATTGATTCTTCCGCAATTGATCCAGAGGCGGCAAGGACAATGAAAAGCCAGCTGGAGACCGTATCAACCTGGTTTCCTGAAGTGTCGGAAGAGATACAATCGGCATGTCGATTTTTTCTTCAAGAAGGTGCGCAACAGGAGGTCCGGGAATGAACGAAAATCGACATACGATTCTATGTGTGGATGATGAGGAGAACGTCCTGCGTTCCTTGAAACGCCTACTAAGGAAGTCGGGCTACAGGCTCTTGACTGCTTCAGGAGGAGAAGAGGGCCTGAAAAAGCTTGAAGAGAATGATGTCCATCTGGTGATGTGCGACCAGAGGATGGTGGGAATGAGCGGAACTGAATTTCTGGCCAGGGTTAAGGTGAAATATCCCAATGCAATCCGGATCATTCTCACGGGATACACAGAGGTGGACTCCATCACTGAATCGATTAATAAGGGGCATATCTACAAGTTTTTCTTAAAGCCATGGAATGATCAGAATCTGGCGCTGGAAATAAGGCAGGCCCTGGATCAATATGACCTCATCCAGGCCAACAAGAAGCTTCATGAGAAAATACTTGAGCAAAATGAAGAGCTTAGA
Organism: Thermodesulfobacteriota bacterium; assembly: GCA_034190285.1. Taxonomy (GTDB): domain Bacteria; phylum Desulfobacterota; class DSM-4660; order Desulfatiglandales; family Desulfatiglandaceae; genus JAXHTA01. The sequence continues at coordinate 2,438 of JAXHTA010000022.1, forward strand.
AGAATAAATGAAAACCTGGAAGGGCTGGTTCTAGAGAGGACGAATGATCTCGAAATTCAGAATCAGGCCCTGGAGCTTTCTCGCGCCATCCTCGATGACCTCCCAATCCCGATCATTGGCGTCAGCGCCGAAGGAATGATTGTGCTGATAAATCGAGAGGTCCAAGGCCTGGCTGTCAACGGCGAAGGCATTGGACTCGGAAAGAGACTTTCGGATTTCTTCTCAGATGAAGTAGAAGACAAGGCGGCAAATGTGCTTGAAACAGGTTCAGCCCAAACTCTCAAGGGCTACCGGATTTCAGACGGGTTATGTGACGTTGATTTCACACCCCTTTCGGGAAAATTCCTAGGCAAAGGGGTTATTCTGGCGTTTGTCTTCGCCCACAACGCCAGCAGGGCCGAGTACACACAAGGTTTGGGAAAGTGAAGGCGCTATTTTCGGACAGGCTCTATAGGTCTTCTTCTCATAACGCTTCAGGCCTTTGAAACAAATGTAGGCTGTTACAGACCTTATTTTCAAAGGGCTAAATTCTTGGCCCTTTTCATAATCTTGTCAGCCAGTTTCATGGTAAGATTGTTGGCGCTTCGTAGACGATTGACGATCATTTCAAACAGCTCCGTGGCAATCTCCGGGTATTTTTCAATAATTTCAAGAAGTTTATCCCCAGGAAAACGTTTTACAGTGGTCCTTCCTCTTGATATTATGGTTGCGGATCGCGGTTCACCGGATATGGCGGCCATCTCCCCGAAGTACTCACCCGGGGTCGCAATCTCGCCTATTTTTCTGCCCTTTATTGCGACAATCAACGTCCCCTGAACGAGCTTGAAAAAATCTGAATCCTTATTGCCTTCCCGTATAATTACATCTTCATCATCATAGTGCTCTATGTCTGGGTTGACGAGATATGCAGGCATGGCGTCTTTGGTCATAACGGTACGCTGCATGACTTCTTCAACAGATGTCAATCCCTGACGCATCTTTTCCAGGCCGGCTTTCCTCAAGAGCACCATTCCTTCCTGTCCCGCGATCTTTCTCAGTTGATCCTCGGCAACGGAGGCATTTATTGCCTTCCCGACTTCATCGGTCACCTCCATAAGCTCATAGAGACCGACCCGACCCTTGTAGCCGGTGCCGTTGCATGCCGAACAGCCCTTCGGACCATATATGGTAAGGTGGGGTATTTCATCCACGGAGAATCCTGCAATCTCCAGCTCCTTGCGGCCGACCTTTTTGTCTACAGTCTTGCATTCTGAACATAGTCTCCTGACCAATCTTTGAGAAAGGACCATGGTCACTGCGGATGCTAACATGTAGGGTGGTATTCCAATATCAACAAGTCGTCCAATTGTGGATGGGCAGTCGTTAGTGTGGAGGGTGCTCAGGACCAGGTGTCCTGTCATGGCCGCTTTTATGGCGATCTCAGCAGTCTCCATATCGCGAATTTCGCCGACCATGATTATATCGGGGTCCTGTCGCAGAAAGGATCTGAGTGCCGCGGCGAAAGTCATCCCGATCTCTGTCTTCACATGCACCTGGTTTATCCCCTTGAAGTTGAATTCAACAGGGTCTTCCGCAGTAAGTATTTTTGTGTCTTCTTTATTCAATACGTTGAGAATGGAGTACAGCGTCGTGGTCTTACCGCTGCCGGTGGGGCCTGTCACAAGCAGGAGGCCGTACGGCCGCAAGATGCAACGTTTAAGGGTCTCAAAGATATCTTGTTCAAATCCCAGCTTGGTGAGATCCACATTCAGCGAACCCGGATCAAGGATGCGCATGACTATGCTCTCACCAAAAAGGGTCGGCAATGTGGAGACCCGGAAGTCAACGGCCTTTCTTTTCCCCAGGCGCATCTTAATTCTACCATCTTGAGGCACACGACGTTCGGCGATATTCAGTCCGGACAAGACTTTTACCCTGGAGATCAAGGCGTTTTTTATGGTCAGTGGCAGGTTCATGCATTTATATAGGGAACCATCCATCCTATACCTTACCTGCAAGGACTTCTCAAAAGGTTCAACGTGAATGTCACTTACTCCCTCATTTACTGCCCTCATAAGAATGCCGTTCACCAGTTTGATAATGGGGGCGTCAGCTGCCGAGTATTGGCCAAGGCCGTCGTCCTCCTCTACGGGCGTTTCCAGTTCCATTTCCCCTGCTGCCTCGGACACCAGGGAACCGAAGTCATCGATTTGAATGACAGGCAGATCCTCTTCTTTGTCTTTTTCCCTCCCGCCAAAAAAGCTGTTATATTCCTCATCGCTTATCTTGTAGTATTTCTTGTAGGCCTCAATGATACCTTTTTCCGTGGACACGGCAACCTTTAGATCCATTTGAACTTCGTTCTGCAATTCTTCGACTGCTGAGGTGTCGGTTGGCTCTGCCATGGACACTTCTAAGGTCTCCCCTTTGACTTTTAAGGGAAAGGCCATGTACCCTTTGGCCACATTATAAGGTAGGATTTTGAGCGCCTTTGGATCCACGGAGGCCCTTGATATTATCACGGCGGGATAGTTGTGCAGACGACTCAGAATATTTACGATAGTCTCCTCTTCAATATATCCAAGTTCGAGGAGTAAGCTGCCGAGCCTGCCCTTATGCTTCTTCTGATAGATCAGGGCCTCTTCAAGTTGGCTTCTGGTAATATGGCCTTCTCTGCACAAGAGTTCGCCAATCCTTATCTTGCCGGCCCCTGATTGATCTTTCACGGTGGCCCTGAGACTTGATTTTATTGCCGAGACCGGCCTTAAGTGTTCCTGACGTTTTGGTGATGTTGGTTCAGCCATGTTTGTCTCAGAACGAGTTGTTAATCTGACGGGTGACTCCGAATTTCGTGAAGTTCACGCCGGTTGGTTCACCGACTGGGAATTCTGATTTCTGCCTGGACGCTAACACAACCAAGCATTTATGCAAATAACATGCCCGCGTCGGGAAATTCGACTTTTTTGACCCTGCAAGAGAAAAGAGATTCCGGACAACCTACCTGTCCACGTCTTGTGAAATCAGGATTGACGTGGGTCGCATGGCTTGACATGGGAAGACGTCATGAGTACTGTCATGTTCGTAGAAGGAGGAAATAATGAAGGTCTCTAACATCATTACCCTTACAACCGATTTCGGTCTGAGTGATCCCTACGTAGGTATTATGAAGGGCGTCATAATGTCTATAAACCGGGAGGCCAGGGTAATCGACATCAGCCACAAGGTAAAGGCGGGCTCCTTAATCCAGGCCGCGGGCCTTGTTCGTGAGGCCTATTCATTTTTTCCAGAAGGGACAATCCATGTGGCGGTGGTTGACCCGGGGGTGGGTGGCGATAGGCGCCCGATTCTCCTTAGAACGCAAGATCATCTTTTTGTGGGCCCTGACAATGGCCTCTTCTGGCCTGTAATCACCGCGCATCAGCATACAGAAATCATTCACCTCACGAAACGCGAGTATTTTCTTCCCAATGTCAGCAACACCTTTCACGGGCGAGACATCTTTGCCCCGGTGGCGGCTCATGTCTCCCGCGGCGTTGACCCGCTGGAAATGGGAGCTACCATAAACGATCCTGTGGTTCTCAGGCTGGCAGGTCCGCAACAAGAAAAGGACAGATTGACCGGCCGGGTAATTCGTGTGGATAACTTCGGGAATCTGATCACCAATATCCAACGGGGCTATCTGAAAGGATTCTTGGGGAAGAGCCGACCGGTCATACGAATTGGGAATCTGATTGTTGAAGGTCTGCAAAAGACATATTCTGAGGCGAAAAGGGATGAACCTCTCGCCCTGATCGGCAGTTCCGACCATCTCGAAATCGCGGTAAACCTGGGTCGCGCCAGTGGTCGCTTGGAAGTAAATTCAGAAGATGTTATCGGTATGGAACTTGAGGTGAGGCGAGCCGGTACTTGTTACCGGGGTTCAAATCCGTTGTGAAGATCCCTCATAAATCTGACGTCCCATTCTCCAGGAACTTGAGGTGCTCTTCCCACTCTACAGGCAAAAGATATCTTTTCTTGTTATTGCAATCTTTGCAGGCAGGGACAATATTTCCCTTCTTGCTTTTTCCCCCCCGGCTGAGGGGAACGACGTGGTCCATGCTCAATTGCTCACGTCCTACCCGGCAATGACAATAATAGCATACCCCTTTCTGAACGTTCTTGTTCCACCAGTGGGTGCGTCTCAGTCGCCGGGCCTTCTCTTTTTCTCTCTTGATGTCCTCCTCGCTGACGATGTTGTTGTCATATGGCATAAGGGGTCACGCCCGTCCTCGTCAAATAATTGAACTTTCGATCATTTCGGTTGATTCCACCCCGACCAGGTGCTGGCCTTTGTGAGGTCCGCTCTTGATCTTCGTTATATGCCTTACCACGGCATCTACCTGGATTAGGGTCCATGTTGCATAAAAGGTGATGTCGTTTATCATATCGCCTCGCTTCAGCATCTTGAGCAATTCGGCATCCTTGTCTGTGACCAACATGCCGAGCCCGTGTCTGGAGTAATCTATGACATCCAGTTTATATAACTTTTCGTTTCCGGAGGACTCTCCCAAGTTGAACTCAACGTAATAAAACTCAGGAATTGCCGGGGAAGTCCTATCTTCCCGTCTCATCTCCATTAGTTTTTTGCGGACATCAGGGATCAGATCCGACCCTTCAACTATCTTATCAACTGTAGGTGGCTTGGCGTGTTTAAGCTCATCAAAGAAACGTATGACAAATGCCTCTATATCCTCCCTGATTCCCACTGAAAACCTTATCTTTTTAGTCTTTAACAGGGCCTTTATGTGGTCGGTCTTGCTCACGTCTTGAGGGTCATCAATCAGTACTTCGATCCCCCACCTTCCCCAACTGAGGGGAACCCATAGCTCATGGAGCAGAGAGGCCCAACTCATGTTTTTTATAAGTTCAACCGGCGTCGGCAGTGCAGGATCATAGGGCCTGAATTTGCATCCATGGAATATAGAAAGACACTTGCCCAGGTCTTCTTTCTTGATTTTAAAGAACTCATGAAGGAGGAATTCCACACTCTTTTCCGTCTTCATTGAAAGACCAATAGACTGCTCGAGTTCATCCCTGGTCAGCATCCCTTGATTTATGAGGTAATCATACCTCGACCCAATCGAGAGGCTGGCTATCAGGGAGTCAAGTGTCTCATTGATCTCTCTGTTTTCCGGGTCAATTTCCTTTGCAGATCTATAGAAGTCAACGGCAAGTTCTTTTAGACCTCTCTTATCCATTTCTCTGCCGACACGGAAATTGATCTGAGCCCTTTCCTTTTTTTCAAGGCTCCGGTCACTGATCATCTTTGCCACCTGGGCCGATACCTTGGCAGGAGAAAAGACTTTAAAGAGGCAATCGCATATCAAAAGGATGTTTTCCTCCGGTGGGTAGCCCAGATGAAACAACTTCTCATATTCATCAATGGCCTCTGCGAAAAGACCAAGCTCTTTGAAAGCGGAGGCGCTGTCAAGGATAGACTGAACGTTTTCGTGGCTGGACAGGGTCTTTTTGATAATGGACAAGTGATCCTCAGAGACCTTCTCGACCTCAGGGCGTTCCCAATCCGAAATCTTCTCTTTAAGACGTGCAACATCTTCATTGATCTTTTTCTGGGTATGGGACGGCAGTTCAGGAAAGTCCGAAAGGATTCTTTCATACACAGCGATTGAATCCGCATGCAATCCCATGGAGTCGTACATTTTTGCCTCATTTAGCCTTGACTTCAAATCAGAGTCTTGGGTCGTTGAGTTGTCCCTCACTTGTCCACCACCATTTAGTTCCATAGTGATCACGGCCAGATACTACCCCGATTGACCAGGAGTGACCTGTCAACATTGGGGTTTCCTCTTCAAACGCTGAAGGTTTGAACGCCAGGGCTTAAAGAGACTTCTTTGTTTGGTACCTGCGGGAGTAGCCGTCTAATCGAATTTATTATAATTTTTTGGGGTTAAGGGCAAGCAAATTCAATCACCGTCATTGCCGATTGAAAAACTATCAGGTTGACGGACAAACAAAGAGTATGTAAATATAAAAGCAATGCATCCTGATATTTTTGGTCTGATGAAAGAGGCCCTCAGGGAGGCGGAAAGGGGTTTTTTGAGGGGGGAGGTACCGGTAGGTGCGGTTTTGGCGGGACCGGAGGGCCAGGTTGTGGCCAGGGCCCATAACCAGCTCTTAGCCCTGAGAGACCCCACTGCCCACGCTGAAATCCTGGCCTTGAGAGAGGCAGGGCTCTTTTACCAGAACTACCGGTTGAACAACACCCTTCTTGTGGTTACCATTGAACCATGCCCCATGTGCATGGGTGCGGCCGTTAATGCCAGAGTCGCCCGATTAGCATTTGGTTCCCATGATCCGAAGGGGGGGGCCGCGGGTTCCATTTACAACCTCGGTGCAGATAAACGCCTGAATCACAGGATTGAAGTTGTGTCCGGGATCATGGAAGAGGAATGCCGGGCCTTGATGCAGGCGTTTTTTCGTGTTCGCAGATGAAGTATAATAGAAATATCCCGGGAGAGGTACCGAAGTGGTCGTAACGGGGTCGACTCGAAATCGACTTGCCTCGTTAAGAGCGGGGCACGTGGGTTCGAATCCCACCCTCTCCGCCAGTGCATTCAACCAATCCTCCCCGCCCCGGGGGAGAGGGACAGGACTGAAGTATTGCCGAAAAAGACACTTTTTTTCTGGCACTGATTGAGGCACGGACAAGGCCCGTGGCACTTTAAGAGGTTGGAGCATATCAGATCAACGGTTTATCGGAGAGATGTCCGAGCTGGCCGAAGGAGCGCGACTGGAAATCGCGTGCACTACAACAGTGGTGCCGAGGGTTCGAATCCCTCTCTCTCCGCCACCAGAAGACAAGGGTTTCCACCTTTTTCAATGAAGACAGGAAGTTCCGTCACGTGGGCGTGCCTGTTTACCTTGTTTTTCCTCTATGAGGTGGACAGAAATCACGAAATATTCGTATGCCTTATGAAGTCTTAGCCAGAAAATGGCGGCCCCAGGTGTTTGAGGACGTCATTGGACAGGAGCATGTTACCCACACCCTGATGAATGCCATTAAGAGCAACAGGCTTGCCCATGCCTACCTCTTTGGCGGATCCAGAGGTGTGGGCAAGACCTCGGTTGCCCGGATTCTGGCCAAGGCTATGAACTGCGAACAGGGAGAGCCGGGAGTTCCCTGTAACAGATGTAACGCATGCGTGGAAATCACAGATGGTTCCTCGGTTGACGTTCAGGAAATCGATGGCGCATCCAACAGGGGCATCGATGAAATTAGAGAACTCAGGGAACGTATCAAATTCATGCCTTCCTCGAGCAGGTTTCGCGTTTATATAATAGACGAAGTGCATATGCTGACCCTCCATGCCTTTAACGCCCTCCTCAAGAGCCTCGAAGAACCTCCGGCACATGTAAAATTCATATTTGCCACTACGGAAACCCATAAGGTGCCTGTGACCATACTATCCCGATGTCAGAGATTTGAGTTCAAAAGGATATCCTCAGCTCAAATTGTGGACCGTCTAAAGCAAGTCACAGAGGAAGAGGGCATTGAAATTTCCAAATCAGGCCTGACACTGATCGCAAGAGAGGCGGAAGGCAGTATGCGAGATGCCGAGAGCTTGCTTGACCAGGTCGTTTCCTTTACCGGGCCAAAGGTTGAAGACAGGCATGTAACTGAGATCCTGGGGATTATTGACAGAGATATAATTTTCGAGGCATCCCGTGCCATCATAGAAGATTCGCCTAAGAAGTGCCTTGAGATCGTCGACCAGATTTACAGTCACGGTCATGACATCAAGGACTTCTATCTCGCCCTGATGGACCAGTTTAGGAATCTTTTGATCAGCCTGATTGTCCACAGAGACGATTTGCCGGATATGAGCGAAGGCGAAAAGGATGAGGCCTTGCGCCAGGCTGAAAGGGCGGGACAGGAAAAACTCCAGATCGCACTGAACTTTTTGATCAACCGGGAGCAAGATTTAAGATCTACTTCCCACCCCCGTTTCATCCTGGAAGCCACAATGATCAAATTGTGCCGTCTCGGTGATTTTCTTTCTTTTGGGGATATCTTAACAAAAATGGAATCTTTGGAGCAGAGGCTGTTGAATACCTTGGCCACTAACGAACGGCCAAGAATGGAATACGCTTCTGACCCGGGTGCCGGGTGGGATTCCGTGAATCAGGACGAGGCACTTTCAGATGAGAACAGGATAACTGAGACTAATCAAGACTGGAGTGGTTTCTTGAAATTCCTGTCGTCCAGGAACAAGGCAATGTTCAACGTAATCAAGGATTGGCGGTTTTTAAAGCTCACCGAAGGGACTTTGGAGATAGCTGGAAGCGATCGTTCCTTTTCTTCAGGCTATTTTGATGACAAAGGGCGGTATGACCAGCTATCGGATTATTGCCGCCATTATTTCAAGAGAGATATCCGGATAAGCATTATCAGCAATAAACAGGCCCCATCTCGGTCCGAGTCACCGTCAAGGAAAAATCCAGGCTACCCTCCACCTGTCCAAGAGATCCTGCATATGTTTGAGGGAGAAATAAGGGAGGAGCGTGCTGCCGAAGAGTTGGGGCATCATATCTCAGAGGAAGCAAAGAGAAAAGAGGAGGTAAAAGGATGAAAGGTCTACCCAAAATGGATCAACTCATGAAACAGATCCAGCAGTTTCAATCTCAAATGGCCCAGTTGCAAGAAGAATTGGGTGATAAAACTGTAGAGGCGTCTGCTGGTGGCGGCATGGTGACCGTGGTAGTCAACGGCAGGCAGGAGATCATTTCCGTTCGTATCGATACAGAAGTCATCAACCCAGATGATCCGGAAATGCTTCAAGATCTTATTATGGCGGCTGCCAATGATGCGCTTTCCAAGGCAAAAACAATGATGAACGAGGGGATGGGAAAACTGACAAAAGGGTTGAACATCCCGGGAATCCCGGGGCTCTTTTAGTCTGAAAAAGATTATATGGCAGCTGAGGAAAGGGCCACGGCAACACATTCATCATGTGTTGTGCTTACAGCAATAGGCTTGCGACAATGGGAATCTATCCGCCATCTCTCGAAAAACTGATTGAGCAGTTTTCCAGTCTGCCGGGGATTGGGCAGAAATCAGCCGTTCGGGTAGCTTTGTACGTGTTGAAGAGTAGCAAAGGCTTGGCCGAAAGCCTGGCCAAAAGCCTCACAGAGGTCAAAGAAAAAATCAGGTTTTGCTCTATTTGTTTTACTCTGACCGATGATGATCCCTGTCCTATATGCGGTGACGAAAATCGCGCCACTGGTACTATCTGTGTCGTAGAGGGATACGGGGATCAACTGGCCATAGAGGAATCCGGATTCTTCGGTGGCAGATACCATGTTCTTCACGGGGTACTTTCGCCTCTCGATGGAGTAGGCCCCGAGGATCTGAAGATAGGCGAACTAATAGGCCGACTCGACAGGGAGGGAATCAGGGAGGTTATCCTCGCCACTAACCCCACAACAGAAGGAGAGGCTACCGCCCACTTCCTGGCCAAACTCATATCAGAAAAAGGCAAGGGCCTCAGAATCACAAGAATTGCACTCGGTATTCCCGTGGGCGGGGACTTAAAATTCATGGACCGCATGACACTTGAACACGCACTCAAAAGCCGCATGCCGATCAACCCGTGATTTCCAGGGCAATCCAAAACAGAATATCAGAAATCATCGGGCAAGAGCACCTGGTCACGGCTCAGGAATCATTGGCCGACTATTCGTCTGATGCCGCCAAACTGGAATACATGCCGGATGCGGCAGTACACCCTGGTAACACGGAGGAAATCTCCCGGATACTTCACCTTGCCACAGAAGAATGTTTCCCCGTAATCCCCAGAGGTGCGGGAAGCGGCATGAGCGGGGGAGCATTGGCCATCCGAGGCGGCCTTGTCATGGCCATGGACCGGTTTGACCGCATCCTCGCCATTGACCAGGACAATCTCGTTGCCAAGGTGGAATCCGGGGTTATTACCTCCTGCCTTCAAAGGGCCGTAGAAGAGGTCGGGCTGTTCTATCCGCCTGATCCCGCCAGCAGGGACATTTCTACTATCGGGGGCAACGTTGCGGAGTGTGCGGGAGGACTGAGGGCCGTCAAGTACGGCGTGACCAGGGACTATGTTCTGGGTCTGACCGTCGTGCTCCCCACAGGAGAGGTCATCAAGACCGGAGTTGAAACGGTAAAAGGCGTTGCAGGTTATGATCTGACCCGTCTAATCGTTGGATCCGAAGGTACACTCGCAGTCATCACTGACATCACGCTTCGGCTGGTTCCCAAACCCGAGGCCCAAAAGACCATGATTGCCTTTTTCCCGGATGTGTCTTCGGCTGTTCACACCGTCTCCAGCATAATCAGGAAAAAAATGATTCCCGCCATTCTGGAGTTTATGGACAGGCTGTGTCTTGAGTGTGTAAGGGATGAGATGGATCTTCCCATTCCTGCTGAGGCCGGGGCCATGCTGCTCATCGAGGTGGACGGCGAGAGGGTCCTCTTGGAGCGTGAGGCAAGAAGAATCCGGGATGTGTGTGACCAGGGCGGGGCGCTCGATTTCGAAGCGGCGTCGAGCACCCAACAGGCGGAAAGACTGTGGGAGGCCCGGAGAAGAGTCTCTCCCTGTCTTTTCAAGTTAAGACCCCACAAAATAAACGAAGACATTGTTGTGCCCCGAAGTCGAATGGCCCTGCTGATCGCCTTCCTGGATGAAATGGGCCGCAGATATGGGCTTCCCATTCCCGCCTTCGGACATGCAGGAGACGGGAACATCCACGTCAATGTCATGCTTGACAAGGACAATTCCCGGGAACTGGAGAACGCACGGGCCATAGTAGAGGCTTTATTCAGAAAAGTCATTCAAATGGGCGGAACCATTACCGGAGAGCATGGAGTAGGCATAACCAAGGCGCCTTATATTGGCATGGAGATCCCAGGGGCCGGGATAGCACTTATGTCAAGGATAAAAAAGGCCTTTGACCCCAAGGGTATTCTTAACCCTGGCAAGATCTTCGGTTGACTCATGACCCCCGAACCGGTGAAGTAATACGGTTAAGGCATGCAAAATATCGATACCATTTTCTTGGGCGTTGTCCAGGGCCTGACGGAATTCCTCCCTGTCAGTAGCTCCGGCCATCTGGTGCTTTTCCAGAATCTGCTCGGTTTCAGGGAGCCTGAGCTCCTACTGGATTGCTCGTTGCATTTTGGAACGCTTCTATCCGTATGCCTCTATTTCCGTTCCGAGCTGAAGATGATGGCAGTGGAAATATGGCAGTCTGCCGCCATGACCCTGAATGCCCGCAATCTCCCAGTGAAAAAGGGCCTTCGGGTTATGATCGAAAAACCACATGCCAACCTCTTCTTGTGGGTCCTGGTAGGATCTGTACCCACAGGTATTGTCGGCCTTATCTTCAAGACACCAATAGAGGAACTCTTCGGCTCCGTAACTCTGGTTGGGCTGATGCTTATTGCTACCGGAGTCATTGTCGCCTCGACTAGGCTGATACCCGAAGGCCACAAGACACGGACACAGGTTGGGCTGGTCGCGGCGCTGGCCGTTGGGGCGGCCCAGGGCCTGGCTATTATGCCCGGCATTTCCCGATCAGGAGCCACTATAGCTTGTGGTCTGCTGCTGGGCCTGGAAAGGGAACTTGCGGGTCGCTTTTCGTTTTTCCTTTCCATACCCGCAATTATCGGCGCCGTTGCCATTCAGTTGAACGCTCAGGCCCTGGAAGAGGTGGGCTTGGTGCCCCTGCTCTTGGGTTCTGCCTCTTCTGCTATTGTAGGCCTTTTCGCCCTTAAACTTCTTATGGGTATGGTCAAAAAGGGACATCTCTACTATTTTGCGCCCTATTGCTGGGCTCTGGGACTGGCGGCCATTTTGATGTGAATAGCGTCTGAACGGAAATTAGGGCCTTTCGTCATTAGGACTTTCTCTCCTTTTAGGGGGGAGAATCAGGTTATGTCTGTTCAAAAGAGCTGGAGTGTTATCATTTCTGATTGTAATGGAAAAGTATAGACCCGGTCAATCCAGGTCCAGGTCCCCTTTTGATTACCTGGTTTTGGCTGCCAAGGGGTTCTCCATGGGGGCCGCCGATGTAGTCCCGGGGGTTTCAGGTGGGACAATGGCCTTTATCCTCGGGATCTACGAAGAGTTGCTTGCCTCAATCAGGTCCTTTGATCTGAAAGGCCTTCAACTTCTCATGACCTTGAAGGTACGGCATTTCTTGGATCACGTATCCTGGCAATTTCTCTTGGCCGTTGGTCTAGGCATCCTAACGGCCATATTCAGCCTAGCCAGGCTCCTTGCCTGGCTCCTCGAGAACAGGCCGGTTCTCATCTGGTCATTTTTCCTGGGGCTTATCCTTGCCTCGGTGGTTGGTGTCAGCAGGCGTGTTGAAAGCTGGCGGACAACTACATGGCTATGCCTGCTGGGGGGTATGACGGGTACCTATTTCCTGGTAGGTCTCGTCCCAGTATCCACTCCCGATAAGCCCTGGTTCCTTTTTTTTTGCGGAGCTGTTGCCATTTGCGCCATGATTCTCCCTGGAATATCCGGTTCTTTTATACTTGTGTTCTTAGGGAAATATCAGTACGTCCTCGAGGCCGTCAACCACAGGGATTTTCTCGCGCTCTCTCTGGTGGGGGCAGGAGCCTGCGCAGGCATTATTGCCTTTTCCCGTGTCTTAGGATGGCTGTTAAATAAATGTCATGATCATATGGTGGCCGTGCTGACAGGGCTTATGCTCGGCTCGTTGAGAAAAGTGTGGCCCTGGAAGGAGACGTTGGAGAGCCTGGTGGACAGACACGGGAAGACTGTCCCGGTTGTTCAGTCAAACATCCTGCCCGCGCAAATAGACGCTGAGGTCCTGGCCGCCTTCTCCCTGATGGCAGCAGGCCTCCTCACCGTGCTCGTCCTGGAGCGCCTGGGCAAGAGATGAAGAATTTATGGGCCGGATTTCTGAGCGCCGATCAGGGCGTTACCACGCTCTTATGTCACCAAGGCCCAGGAACCGGAAGACTATCTGTATGCTAGTCTCTTCATCCTCCTCTTCTGCGCCGAGCTGAATGCCCCAACACTGGCTGGCATATTCCAGCCAGTATCTGTTCGAGATGTTCTGCCCGGCTTCCAGATCCCTTTCAAGGGAACTTCCCAGAGAGAATCCGTAGGCAAGGTTCACGTTGAACCAGAAATCCAGGGATTTCTGGTCGTCTTTTCTGCTGTACAGGTAGTCAACCGTGTAAATGTCCCTTCTTCCTCCCGACCTTTTTACGAAAAGCTCTAGAGACAGGCTTGCCTCTGGGATTACATGGTCGTAATGATCCCACTGCATATGGCCGCGCAGGTCCAGATCAGGAAAGGGGGTCACCATCAGTGTTGCCGAAAGGGGCAGGAAAGGCTCCTTCTTTCCTTCAGTGCCCCCGTGGCGCCGCGCCTCATCGATATCATAGCCCTGACTCAGATTCAGGGTGGCCCATTGATGGTAGGTCGCTTCACCTTTTTCATTCTCCAGGCGGGCGTCCAGATAGTGCTCGAGGGATAAAGCTATCTGGTTTATGTCCTCAACCTCGTCTATGGGATCGAACCACGGCCTGAAGGCCTTTTCGTCCCGATGATCACGGTATTTATAACTGAGGACCGGTGACATCTTGTGCTTCACCTTCCTGACATCCCGCCATCCAAGATCAAAGATTCGCTCCGCGGTGGCCGACAGCCTGGCACCAACTTCAAAGGCCCTTTTGGATTGGCGCTCAGGATTTTCGCCGGGATCTTCAAGCCGATGCGCATTATAGGTGCAGCTGATTGAGGGCTCGAATTCAATGTAGGGGCCAAGCCATAGAGGAAATCTGAGTTCCGGAGACAGTGAGAACCTGTGCCCCTTTTGTCCTGCATCCCTCCAGACATAATCGTAGTCTGATTCGAGGCCAAGATATATGGGGAAAAGATCTGCCACCCGGTCAGGAAGCAATATGAAATTCAGGCCGGCAAGGGGTTCGGCAGTCGGGTCTTCAGATGGATTTTCAGGCAGTTGATGATAGCTGGCCATTGCCTGGATCGTGTAAGCCTCGGCGTTGCGACCGACTCTGAGGGCAGTCCTCCTCAATGGAGAACGCTCTTCCTCCACTGGACGACCTGATTCCTTTGCCAAATCTGACCTTGCCTCGAAACCAAAGAGCCCATCCTCGAATTCATTCAGGTAATCCTGGTCGCTCACATAATCCACATCCAGACGAGCCATCAGTCCGAAAGGCAAGTCCTGGTCCGCCCTGGCCCTGAGCCAGTACCGGGTACTGTTGGTCCTGTCAAAGGGGCTGAGTTCTACTTCATCCGGGTCGTCCATGTCCTTATCTTCCCTGTCCGAGAGGATGTCGAACAGGAAGACGCCCTCTGAATCCTCA
>JAXHTA010000220.1:0-5947 GCA_034190285.1 Thermodesulfobacteriota bacterium
AAAAGACCTGCTGGAGCTTGCCCCGGTCGCTTTCGAACAAAGGGACCGGGGCAAGCTCCAGCAGGGCTTTTTGTATATAATAAACAATGCTTTTGCAGCCATGGACGATGGCGGTCATCTAACCATTGTAGCCAGAGAAGATGCTAATGCCGGAGTCTCAGTTGCGATCGCTGATGATGGTCACGGTATAGATGAAAAGGAAATCGCACATGTCTTTGAGCCGTTTTTTTCTACCAAAACCCAACAAGGCGGAACAGGTCTCGGTCTTTCCATTACATATGGACTTTTGCAGGAACTCGGGGGAGGCATTAGCGTTCAGAGCAGAGTGGGAGAAGGAACGGTTTTTACGATCACTTTACCGCGTTATATCAATAAAAATAAAAGGACAAAGGCATGAGGATACTACTTGTAGACGACGAGAGGGAACTGATTACCACACTGTCGGAGAGACTGGCTATCAGGGGAATCGACGCCGACTGGGCGACATCCGGTGAGGAGGCGTTGAAAATGGCGGAAGTAGAATCCTATGACCTTGCTGTCCTGGACATAAAGATCCCCAGGATCAGCGGCGTTAGCCTGAAAAAGAAACTTCAGGAAAAATATCCTGAAATGAAATTTATTTTTATGACCGGCCATGGTTCTGAAAACGATTTCAGGGTCGGTTCGATAGAGGCGGGGCCTGAATTTTATCTGGTGAAGCCGGTGGATATCAAGACCCTCATTGAAAGGATGAACGAGGCGCTCGAGGCCAAGGGAGGTGCGTTATGAGCGGAGGACTATATGCCGTGAGTGAATCGTCGCTTCAGTTTTTTGGAGCCATGACGGCCTCTATCTCCCACGAAATAAATAACGTCCTGGCAATTATAAATGAAAACGCCGGACTCTTGGAAGATTTTACCCTTATGGCGGACAAGGGTGTGCCGATTGACCCGGAAAGGCTCAAGACCCTGGCGGGAAAGATTATGACCCAGATTCGACGCGCGGATAAGATAATAAAGAAAATGAACAAATTCGCGCATAGCGTTGATGGCCCCATAAAACGTGTCAATCTGGGTGATCTCATTGAACTCGTGGTTGCGCTTTCAAACAGATTCGCTTCCATGCGGGGCATTACCCTGGAAGTGAAGCATCCGCCTAATCCCGTAATCATAACAACAAACGTCTTCTTTTTGGAAAACCTTTTGTGGCTCTGTCTGGACCTTGCGATGGACGTGACCGGTCCGGATAAAAAGGTTACCCTGAGTGTTGAGACAGCCGGAATTGGGGGTGTAATCAGGTTTTCAGGACTTGAAGATGCTCACGGAAGGATGTCTAACATAGCGGGGAATGACGGCCTGCTGGGCGCACTCAAAGGCAAGCTGGATATTGATCTGGAGACCAGGGATATATCAGTTACACTCCCTTCAGATATTAACAACTAAGTGAGATAGTCGGAGCTGTGAAGAACAAACCTTTAATAATCAGCAAAGGAGGCCTTAACATGAAAACACGAGTATTAATAGTTGATGACGAAGAAGAATTCGTGCAGGCATTATCCGAGCGTTTGACCATGCGCGACTATGATGTAACCACTTCATTGCGTGGTGAGGATGCAGTAGAGAAGGTAAGGGATTATAATTTTGATGTCGTGGTATTGGATGTGTCTATGCCTGGGATGAACGGCGTCGAGACCCTGCGCGAGGTCAAGAAGTTGAAGCCGTTAACCGAAGTCATTATGCTGACCGGTCATGCAACGGTGGACTCTGCCATTGATGGGATGAAGCTGGGTGCTCTGGATTATCTGATAAAACCATGTGAGACAGAGGAGCTGATCACAAAGATCAACAAGGCCCACGACCGAAAGGCTGAGCACGAAGAACGCATCCGGGATGCTAAAGTGAAGGACATTATTTCCTCACCCAGGGCCGCTTTAAAATAATTGTTATCCGACGTCCTTGAACATTTTGGCAGCGGCCCGTAAATGAGGCCCGAGGGGATTACTATGGATGATGTGTTGAAAAGAAATATGCCTGGCGAAAAGGAACTCGGGAGGTTGATGGCCGGAAACAGGAGATACGTTACGTCAAGATTAGGGCATCCCAACCAGACGGCCGAACGCCGTGCCGAGTTGAGAGATGGTCAACAACCATTTGCCGTTATACTCGGATGTTCGGATTCACGAGTGCCACCCGAAGTGATTTTTGATATGGGTCTGGGCGACTTGTTTGTCGTCCGGGTGGCAGGCAATATTATAGACGACGTGGTTCTGGGAAGCATTGAATATGCGGCATCACATCTGCAAACACCCCTTGTTATGGTTCTGGGTCATTCCAATTGCGGTGCAATAGAGGCAAGCGTCTCCGGCGGTGATATGGATGGCCACCTGCCAAGCCTTTTGGCGGCCATCTCCCCGGCTGTGGATGAAGTCATGGATCAACCTGGAGATATAGTGAACAATGCCGCAAGGCTTAACGCAAAGATGGTTTCAGACCAATTAAGATGCTCAATCCCTATCCTGTCGGATTTGGTTCACAGGGGCTTATTAAAGATTGTGCCGGCATATTACGATTTAGGCACAGGGGCGGTAGCGCTTCTTTCAGAAGGAATGTCCTATCAATATTGATAACGGGTTTAAGTCGCCGCATATGAACCAGAACCAAAAATGCAGTCAGGACAGAAAAACCGGAGGCATTATTAGGGTTCCTTTTATGCGGGTTTCCTATGAATGAAGATGAGGCCAAAATTGCCACCTTTGTTTTAAAAGGCCTGGAGAAGGCCGGCTTTTCAGACACTAATTATGGGCAAAACAGGGATCACAATCATGTTTCTCAGGACTTGCTTTTTGCAGAATGTCCCTTTCTTAGGCTTTATTCTGTTGCTGGTGCTCTAAGGATTTGCGGCATTGAATCAGTGTTTGTGCGACGTTGGGGTAAACAGCACAAGAGTCTCAAATCGATCCGGAAGCTACCTTACCTCGCAAACGAGAATAGCCTTCAACAAAACGATAATAATAGCGTGACACGCTCAAGCCGTTTTTCCTTACAACTATTTCTTCTACTTTCCCTGCCTTCCGAAAGTGAGAAAGGACATGGGAATCCACCAGATCACCGATCTTGTCACTAACCAGAATCATATCCGTGTTCTTGTAGTTATGCGCAGGATACCAGTAATCATACATCAGGCTGTTTTTGCCGAAAAGATGGGGGCCCGCAGTATACAAAACTCCCTCATTACTAAGTTGATCTCTTAGATCATCCGCCGCCTTCGTACGATAGAAGGCAAGTTCACTTGCGATCCTGTATTTGTCCATGCCCACCACCAGAGGTTCTCTACCCGTGCGCTCCTCAATGGCATCTTCAATCATGGAAACCTGCCGGCCCAGATACCTCCATCCTACGAGGGGGTTCCTCCCGTAATACGGCAACCCGGGTAATCCCAGAACAAGATAATGCAACATCGCCCCATAAATCAGTAAGAGCGTCACAATGGTCGCTGGCCAGGCCCGATGCACGCATCCAGGGAAACGTCTGTTGTCAGGGTTGCCTTCCTTTGCCATGTACATGGCCATAAATGGGATCATCACCAGCCATGCAGGCCCGGTCCAGTGGACTTTGGCTGCCCTGGCGAGGCTGAATATGACAAATACTGACAAAGGAAGAAGCGTTAAAATAGAGGCGAACTTATTCTTGCGCCTCTCTGACGTCTCTTGAGTCCGGTTATGACCTCTTTTAATTGCCCTTTTTGACAGGACCATTGACAGAACCGTCAAGATTCCTGTGGGAGTGAGCAAAAGGACCACGCTACCTACCAGTTCGTGAAGGGAAAAATTGAAGGAATGGTGCAATCTTCTTGTGCCTTGAAAGACAAAAGAGGCCCAATTATGATTGGCATTCCAGATTATTACCGGCAAGAAAAGGAAAATTGCCAGCAATATGGCGGCATACGGCTCCGGCGCCGAAAGCCAGCGGCGAGCGCGAGTATCTAACAGCAAAAACAGGAGCGTTGCCGGACAAAGTAGGGCGATCGTGTATTTCGAGAGCATGCCTAAACCGATACAAACCCCGACACCCCACCAGGCCAGACGTCGTTCACCAATCATGGCGCGCTCCAGAAAATATATGGCCCCGGCCCAGCATGCCACCAGTGGGGCGTCCGGTGTCATTACAAGTCCGGTGCAAAAAAAGAAAGGCAGCGTTGATAACAATAGAACGGCTCGAAAGGCAGTGGATTTATCAAAAAGGTTTCGTGTCAATTTAAAGGAGAAGAAGGCCGTTATCAGCCAGCAGAAAAATGCCCCGATACGAATCGAGAACTCCGAATCGCCCATCAATGTCGTGCTGATCCATATTATCCAGGCCACCATTGGTGGGTGATCGAGATAACCTATATTCAGGTGCTGGGCATAGTTCCAATAATAGGCCTCTTCACGCAAAAGTTCAGGCATCCCGAGATAGACGACTCGCAATAGGAGTAAATAGCCGAAAACCCCCAGCGTCAAAACACGCCAGCGCACGTCACGACAAAGGCCGACACCTCGTCGAGGAAAAACAAGAAATGCGCTTCCCAGGTAGTTGACAACCGCAGCGGCCCCGATTGCGACCAGAATCGCTGCTTGAGCCGGTAAGGCAAACAGCTCGATCAGAACAGCCAGAATGCCACCCCGCAGGAACAGGGCCAATAGGGCAACGGTGAGAAAAGCCAGGTACTGGCGTCTTCTGTCTGCATGGGAGATCGCTCTGTTGTTTCTCGGAAATGACCATCGAGCATTCAAGATATAATTGACGAGCGTTGCGGCAAGAAAACTCATGATATGCGCCACGCCAAGGCCGAGACCGTTAGATGACAGCACATGAAAAAGAGACAGGTCGGTAATGACTCCAAGAAGACCGACAAGGCCGAAACGCACGCCGCTAACCATTGAAAGGTTACCGCCGCTCAGGGTCATCAATTGCCTTAAATAGGCCAGCATAACGTGCAGGCTGAATTTGGAAGCGCCGCTCCTCCGGTCATGAAACTCGATGGGGATTTCAGCTACTCTAATCGAATCACCGCCCTGCACAATAAGCTCCAGGCCGACCTTGAATCCTGCAACATGACTCTGTAAAGCCATGATACGTTCTCTGCGTATTGCAAAAAAGCCGGACATGGGGTCACGAACGTCCGTAAGAGGCCACGCAAGGAGTGTTGCAAACCGCGAGCATATACGCCTGGAAAGGGGCCACCCCGGCGTTGACCCGCCCTGCGCGTACCGACTGGCAACGACGAAATCAAATGCGCCGTCTATGATCGGTTCAACGAGTCTGTTAATGGCCTCCGGTGGGTGGCTCAAATCTGCGTCCATTACTACTACGATGTCGCCTCTGGCAAGCTTTGCGCCCGCCGCTACCGCACCGGCGAGGCCCTTTTCGTCATCGCGAGCAAGAAGACGTACCGGGAATTTTGATTGCCAATCCAGTACTCGCTCGCGGGTGCCGTCGGTCGAGCCGTCATCTACCACAATGACTTCCATCGGATAAGATACGACCTTAAAAATCCTTGAAAGCAGAGGCTCGATATTATCCGCCTCGTTCATCGTAGGGATGATAATTGACAACTGATTCATGCCTTTAGATTCCTTATCTTATTAGAGGTGACATATTAACCTCTAATACTTTAAGCACATTGAGCTGACGGGAAACTTACCTGAAGATTATCATTAGGTAATTTTACAAGAGAAAAGCGCCTCGCCTGACAGAAGAATTGCGAAACCGGGAAGCTACTGTTAAGAAATGAAATTCGGCCCCCCGGCCTGCCTGCCGAAAAGAAGCTGCGGTTTATGGCGGATTTGAAGAGAATAAGAGGAAGTCGTGGGCCGTCCAGCGGATCTAAAACCTGTATCGAAGCCCGAAACCAAGGGCGTTGGAGGCCCCGTGAACGCCATTAAAAAGGCCAAACACGCCGGATCTGTGATGGATTCTTGTGATAAAAT
>JAXHTA010000220.1:5957-6505 GCA_034190285.1 Thermodesulfobacteriota bacterium
GGGACCTTGGGCAGACCAAAAGCGAGTTCGAACAGGAGATAGTTCAGCAGATTGGACGTCTTATCGTAGTGGTCGGTTTCGACTTTCGGGGTTTCAGTCGCATAGGATATGCCCTCCCCAACTGCAAAGCTGGTGCGGATATAATTTTTCAAGCGGAGGACGGGGTAGCGAGCCGCAATCAAGCAGTTGAACTCCATGTGGCTCTGATCGCCATAATGTTTCACTATTTGCCCTTCATACTCCCAGTCTATGCGCTTCCAGGAAGATGCGACTCTTTTTGACAGGGCAAGCGCCAGCAAATAGCTATGATCGTAGCTCGATGACATGATGAATGTGTCCTTGAGGGAATCACCGGATATCCTTGCGCTATACAGGGTCAAAGCCCAGTCTCCGTCAGCCATTCCCTCGTTGCATAGCGGGCAGAAGAACAGGAGATTCGCCAGAGTAAATGACAAAAGGTTCCGTTTTTTTGTTTTCATCCTTATGCGCCTTCTCATGGTTCAAGGGTGCCATTCAATTGACGGGGGCTGCGAAAGCGGCGTTTTGGG
>JAXHTA010000221.1:0-6499 GCA_034190285.1 Thermodesulfobacteriota bacterium
TCTCCACCTTTCAGGGGGAGAGGGATAGGGTGAGGGGGTTCAAATAAAGTATTTTCCATTTTGATACCCCGTAGCTTGCTGCGGGGTAGTTCATTTGGCCAGGGGGCGTTAAACGTGCGGGGTAAGAATTTATGTTGCGGCCTCTAAGAAAGAGACCTACATGGCCCTTGGATAGTATGATATACTCGGACTTTTTGAGAAGTTGCAGGAAGTCTGGAGAACCCGCTGTTTTTCAAGACAAAGTAACCACAAGATGAACTGCAACAGTGCGGATTGCAGTGGGGGGTTTTTAGGGACGGTGCTGTATATGCAAAAAAGGAGACAAATTATACGTAAAAGGCAAAGTGATCTCATATGTACCCGGTGACCGTTTATCCTTTTCCACCCGTTCCACCCAAGGCTGTTTGCCCCTCGTAACAACACATTGGGTCGCTACTTCTTCCTTATTACTATCCAGCAGCCCCTTTTAGAGTTATCTATTGCAGTGTAGTTCTTGATGCCAGCAAGACAAATTCGAAAGATCTTGCCGTTGTTGGTCCCGCCCCATTAAGCGTATCTTCTTTGCCGACTGCTATTCAAGGAACTCCCTGCTGCTTAACAGGGCGTCTTTTCTGGCCTGCCCAACCGTCAGAAACTTTCCAATTCACCTATGTAACCCTTTCCAGGCTTCTCGGTCTTTCTTGTTTTCAAGGAATGCACATAAGAGCTTCAATCTCTTCCCCTTGCTCCCGAGCTTTTCTTCAAAGGGAAGAAAGAATTCCCTAATACGGATTATCTGGATCCAGGCCTCTGAGAAGCTTATTTTATTATTTGGAATAATAAGTTATTTTAAAGGCCCCTGCCTCCCATGCAATAAAATAATAGAATAAAATTGACAATAAATAACTTAAATGGTAGATTGCAACACGGTTGCCAAACGAGGTCAACATCTTATATCAGGCCGTCCCCCTCCCCTGACACGGCCTGCCAAGGTAAGGAAAACCATATGGGGATCATGAAAATATGCGTTATTTGTTTTGTAATCATGCCCGTTCTTTGTCTTTTTTTCGGAATGCCTTGTATGTCCAAGGCGGAAGGCGGGGCATTGGAGCAGTTGCTGGATCTTTTTGAAACTAAAGGGGTAATTACTCATGAGGAGGTCAGAAAGATACGGGAAACCATGAAGAAAGAGCAGGACCAGCTGCTGGAAAAAGAAAAGGCGATAAAAGACAAGGAAAAGGCCCTGCGTGCATGGGAGGAGGAACTGAAAGACAAAGAAAGAGCACTCGTGGAAAAGGAAACAAGACCTACTACCATAGAAAAGGACTCTCCTGCCAGGGTTGTCGGGTTCGAAGAGACCCTGGAGGGTCTTGGGCTTGACGCCGTTCTAGGAGACAAGGCGTGCCTTCGCAGTCCGGACGAAGACAGGTTTTCCTTGTGCCTTGGCGGTATGTTACAGGCCGATTATCGTTTTTTTGACTATGACAGCGAAGACCCCGAAAAAAACAAGTTTGATATAAGACGAGCTCGTTTGTTGATCGCCGGGCACGCCCTTCGTTTGTTCAATTACAAGTTTGAATATGAATTTGAGGGCCCCGGAAGCCGTCGTCTTCTTGATGCCTATGTGGATGCATCTGTCTTCCCGTTCCTTTACCTCAGAATAGGTCAGTTTAAGGAGCCCTTCAGCCTTGAACAGTGCACAATGGAAAAGAATCTCTTTTTCGCGGAGAGATCTATGGGTTACCACCTTACCCCGGGGCGTGATGTGGGGCTTATGGCACATTCTTCCATATGTGACGACCGGATCAATTATGCCCTGGGCATTTTTAACGGCGATGGATGGGACGATGCCACCGGAGGGGATGAGGATGCGCCGGAATGTACGGGCAGGATTGTCCTTTCACCCTTAAAAAACCGGGGCCTTGGACTGTGGGACAACCTTCAATTGGGCGGATCATTTGGCTACTCCAGAATCGATTCCAATAACGTAGATATTCACGTGGAAACCACTGGAATGACACCATTTTTCGATGTGTCCTCCAGGGCTAAGTTCAATATAATCCGGAATGCAGATGATCGCACCCGTTACGCCGCTGAATTCGGGTGGGCATATGGCCCGGTGGCCTTGACATCGGAGTATGAGTATCTCAGGTTTAGGGATATCGACACCAGCTCTGCACGATTCGACAGTGATTTTGAGGCCTATTATTTCTCGCTTATCTGGATGTTGACAGGAGAAAGGCCCGTGTTCAGTAAAGGTGTATTGCAGCCCATAAAACCGATTATGGGCGTCATGCGCGGGGGATTGGGTGGTCTCGGCCTGGGTGTTCGGTATGATGTCTTCGATGCCGACCACGCTGCTTATGACAACCTGGTTGAGGAGGGCGTCTCCGTTCGAGAGGCTGAGGCCATAAGCATTGCCCTGAACTGGTATCTCGGCCCATCTGTCCGGCTGATTCTTGATGCAACGCGAACGGACTTTGACCGGCCCCTACTGATTGACCGGGATTCAATCACGGGTGAAGCTATATATGAGGATCGCGAGGACGTGCTCACTGCACGTTTCCAATTTGGTTTTTAAGAGGATATACCCTGGGTTTTTGAGAAGTTACAACTACAATTGAGCGTGAAACTGTTCAAGATGGTGAATGGGGGAAACGCCTTACAGTTTTTAATTAAGTACTAGGGCTACTTGCCTCAGCAAGTAAGCGGTTTACAAACTGATAATTTCAAGAGGAGGAAAAATGAGAAAATATGTTTTGATATCAGGGGTGTTTTTCGGGCTATTACTGATAGTCTCGGCGGGCTGGTCCGCATACCACCATGAGGGCGAGCAGGATGCGGACAAGTTTCTAATTGTTTACCCTGGGACATTCGGCACAAAACTCGACCACTGCGCCCTTTGCCACAGCGGGGGCGAATATGAGAAAAAGCCTGGCCAATTTGTTTCTCTGGGAAGTTGCCAATGGTGTCACCACAGTTATGGCTATGACGGGAGCGGAAATATTATTGATACTCTAAATTCCTATGGCATGGATTATCTCGTCAACGGCCGGGATGAACAGGCCATAAGCGCAATCGAAAGCCTTGATTCTGACGGCGACGGGTATGACAATATTTCAGAGATCAATGCGCTCAGATATCCTGGAAACGCAAATGACGACCCGACCAAAGTCCCGGCCCCCTGTCGCGTGTATACAAGGGCCCAACTCGAGGCGTTGACTTCCCATACTCAATTCATGCTGATGAATACCAGCAGGTCAGGGGATTTTTATGCGCAATACACGGGCGTTCCAATGGAAACTCTTCTCGAGGATGCGGGCATGCTAACTTCGGCAACTGGAATTACGGTCTATGCACCGGATGGATGGTCCAATTATCATCCACTGGAAATAGACCATGACGCTGAATTGTATCACGTAAATGGCCTTTACCCGGATTCGGTTTACTACTATGACGAGCAGGCGGACATTGACCTGAACTCCGTGGATGGCTGGTGCGATTATAGCGCACCGTCATGTCAGGGCCGTACCCATCTGGATCTGCTCGGTAACGCTCATGGGCTCAAGATGATCTTGGCCTATAAACGCGAGGGGTCCAATCTGGAGCCGGGGATATTGAATCAAGACAACAAACTGGATGGCGAGGGTCCTTATAGAGTGGTGCCGCCCCAAAAGAACCCTGGCCCCCCCGACCAGTCCTCAAAGGCCGACAATCAGGATGTTATATGGCCGTACACTTATGACTGGGACCACAATGCAGGAGCTGCTTCCCGGTCGGCGACCATAATAAAAGTGGAGCCTCTGCCCGCCGGTACAACGGATATCGACATATTGGAGGCGGGATGGAGCTATGTAGATGAAGAAAAGATCATCATTTACGGCGCAATCACGAGCAGGTGCGGTGATTTTGATGGCGACGGGGTAGTGGATATGAATGATCTGACTGAAAGTCGTGCATATATGGTCCAGTATTACCAGGACTGGATGACTTGCTGCTATACACCACAACTACTGGAATGTGGTGACTGCAATGGAGACGGTGTTGTGGACTCAACAGATTCTAACTGGATACGTGTTTATCTGGATTGGTCGTTCAGATATTGGGGCAGATATTGTCTGGTTCCGGAATTGACCAGTGTCGGGACGATGGAGTCATTTGATATTAAAGCAGCTGTTCCGGCCCTGGGCCCGAACCAATAGTAATCTTCTAATCAAACAGCCGTCGAGCCGCAGCTAAGGCGTGGCTCGACGGCTAACATATTCAAACGCTACCTCCAATGGCCAGGGATCCAATGCCCTCCAGGACCGTAGTGCCCGGGGACCCAGACCGCTCCGGGGTAAGGTTTATGAGTTCGGGGATGTTTGGGGCCGGACTCTTTCGTGCATGATGTCAAAAAGAAGACCCCTGCTACCAGAAGCGCCAAAAGACAGCAAAGAAATCTATTTCTCATCGGCTTGTCCTTTCACTTGAAGATTATTTGCTCAAATCCCAAGAGCCTCCCGTCTGAAGACCGCTGGGGCCTTAAAAGGGGGGGCCCTGACAAAAAGCTCATCTCTCCATAATCTATATAGCACGACTTGGGCAACTCCGCAAGTCCCTAACCCACAGACACTAACATTGCATGAATCTTCAGCACAAAAACGATACGTTCGCTTCAGATCAGGACGTCAAGAAACGTAGAGTGCCATTTTCAGGATTTTGCCGTATGTTTGAGACGCTTTCACCTCTGACAATTTCTCAGAGTCCCTTACAGAACTGCCAGGGTGTTCGGCGTTATTCACGAAAGGCCGTTCTTGCTCAGTCATTTTGTACTTGAAAAAGCCTCAGTAATCGAGTTAGTTAGTGTCTAAACGAAAACTAGGATTTTGCGGGAAGGTCAAGGTGGTTCAAAATTCTAAGTGCTGGAATATATCAAATATCTTGAGAATTAAGATCTTGATCTGGCGCAATGATCGGCGAATAAGCCATTTTTCGTTCGGGCACTAGTTGGAATAGCCTTGGTTAGTTCTCTCACAAGAAAGAAACCCGTCAGAAGAACAAGGAGATAGTATATGAAAATTGCCGTAAGCGGAAAAGGGGGCGTGGGTAAGACAACCTTTGCCTGTTTCTTGATAAGGGCTCTTGCGGATGCGGGCAAAAGGGTGCTGGCCATTGATGCGGACCCGGATGCCAACCTGGCCCAGGCCATGGGGGTCAAAGACAGTGAGAGAATTGTCCCCATTTCGGAAATGAAGGATTTGATAGAGGAAAGAACAGAGGCGAAAGTAGGAACCATGGGTTCTTTCTTTAAGCTCAACCCAAAGGTCGACGACCTTCCTGAAAGGCTCTCTGTTGAAATTGACGGCATAAAGCTGATGGTCATGGGCGGTGTCAAGAAAGGTGGAGCGGGGTGTATCTGCCCGGAAAGCACTCTGCTGAAAGGTCTTGTAAGGCACGTGGTCTTGGCACGGAATGAGGTAGTGGTCCTGGATATGGAGGCAGGCCTCGAACACCTTGGCAGGGGGACGGCCATGTCGGTTGATCTGCTGGCGGTCGTGGTGGAACCTGGCAGGCGTAGTATCGAGACGGCTCACCAGATCCATAAACTGGCCGCAGATATTGGAGTCAAGAAGCTGAGGTTTGTGGGCAATAAAGTCAGGTCGGACAAGGACAGGGCTTTTCTGTCGGAGCAGATGGCCGACTTTAAATTCTTGGGCTTTTTACCATACCGGAGCGAAATCACAGAAGCGGATCTGGAGGGCTGTCCACCATTTGAAAAGGACAGACAAACCATGGAACTCGTTAGAGAGATGCTGAAGGAGCTCGATTAGCATTCACATCGCCTTCTTGAAAAGGGCCATGATCTCTGTAGTAAATGAACTACCCCGCAGCAAGCTACGGGGTATCAAAATGGAAAATACTTTATTTGAACCCCTCACCCTATCCCTCTCCCCCTGAAAGGTGGAGAGGGAATTTCGTGGTGACCCTGCCGCGAGCTACAGGGAATTATCAAGTTAAATATTGTCTGAACGAAAACTAGGATTTTTCGTTCAGATCAAGGAAAACGAAGATTTTTACAGAAGGAATACATTGAGTATTTCGATGATTAAAATTTGAGCCTGACGCAGATACGGGCGAAAAAGACAGTTTTCGTTCGGGCACTAAATAATTGGTAGCACTCTAAATAAACATTTGAGAGAGGAGAATTCCCATGGGAACCAGAATTCACAACTTTAACGCAGGCCCGGCGGCATTGCCTTTGCCGGTACTGGAGGAAATACAGCAGGAACTATTGGATTTCAAAGGCTCGGGAATGTCCATTATAGAGGTGAGCCACCGCTCCAAGTGGTTTGACGATGTCATAAATGATGCGGTTGAAAGGACAAAGAGACTCTTGAATTTTGGTGAGGATTTCCATGTGCTCTTTATTCAGGGGGGTGCCAGCCAGCAGTTTTGTATGATACCCATGTGCCTGGGATTAAAGGGAAGGCCGGTGGATTACATTGATACGGGGACGTGGTCGACCAAGGCCATTAAA
>JAXHTA010000222.1:0-6466 GCA_034190285.1 Thermodesulfobacteriota bacterium
TTACACATTCATACCCTTCCGGTCATCAGCGGGTCCGGGATCAACACTTTTCTTACCATGCGGGGGATGGACAGAAACACCTACGATGTAGAGCTGGCCTGCGCGCCCGGAGGTCGTTTGATTAATCTTGTCCGTAAAAATGGTATGAATGTCAGGCTTTTTAGGAATCTGGTCCAGCCCTTTAATGCTCGAAAGGATCTGCAGGCCCTTTTCGATTTGATCTTTTACTTGAAAAGAAATTTCTACCACATAATACATACCCATAACTCCAAGGCAGGGTTTGTAGGGCGTTTAGCCGCCAGGCTGGCCGGAATACCTATCATCGTCCATACGGTGCATGGTTTTTCTTTTCATGACCAGGAGCCTCTTTGCAGACGAATCCTGTTTAGGAACCTGGAACGTCTTGCCTCCCATTGGTGTGATAAGATGATCTTCATCTCCCAGCCTCTCATTGACTGGGCCTTGAAGGAACGGGTGGTGGGGAAAGAGAAGATAGTGAAGATTTACAGCGGAATTGAATTGGATCATTTTCGGCCTTTGACAAGAGACCGGGCAAAAGCGATCAGAAAAAGATGGAGACTGAGCGAAGACGAAGCAGTGATAGGGATCGTCTCAAAACTCTGGGAGGGGAAGGGACATCTTCCATTAATCAGGGCTTTTTCAGAGATAAGAAAAGAGAATAAGAAGACGAGACTTGTTATAGTCGGCGAAGGGCCTTTGCATAAAGAGTTGACCACTCTAGTAAGAGAATTCGGCCTGGAGGAGGCCGTGCTTTTCACAGGATTCCAGGAGGATGTATCAGAAATAGTTTCCACCTTCAATGTGGGCGTTCTCCCTTCTTTTTTCGAAGGTATGGGCCGAGTGTTGTTGGAGATCATGGCCATGGAAAAGCCGATCGTGGCGACCAGAGTCGGGGGCATTCCAGACCTGATAAAGCATGGCGTCAATGGCCTCCTGGTCAGCCCGGGGGATGAGAGGGAATTGGCGAACGCGATTAGGATGTTACTCGGAGATAGGCTTCTCGCCGTAAAGATGGGAGCGGCGGGACGAAGAAGGATCAGCGAAGAATTCAGTGCGGATTTCATGGTAGAGTCCATTGAAATGGTTTACCGCGACCTCCTGAACAGAAAGAGGATAAGATTTGAAAGCTAAGACCATTTGGCGTGCAGTGATCGGAATGCTCCTCCTTTTCATGACTTGCCCTTTAGTGAAATCATTCTACTTTGGCTCAGGTCTTAGATGGCAATTCATTCTGTTTTTTTCAGTACTGGCGGCCTATTTATTCACACCCCTATGTCGTTCATTGGCATTGAGACTCGAGATTCTGGACCGACCCGACTGGCGAAAAATACATGATTCCCCCACGCCGCTAATGGGAGGCATGGCGGTCTATCTGGCCTTTTCTTTTTCTCTTTTATTGAATGGCGTGTTCTTGCCAGGCATGAAGGCCCTTCTGTTTGGGTCTGTTTTTATTTTTGCCATGGGGCTCTTAGACGACGTCAGGCCTTTACCACCCACCTGGAAGTTCATCCTACAGATATTAATTACGCTTTTAGTAATTATTGCGGGCGACATCAGTATCACCTTTTTCTCCAATTCTTCCTGGGCCCCCGTTCTTAATATTCCTCTCACGGTTGTATGGATGGTGGGTCTGACTAACGCCATGAATTTCTTTGACGGCGTTGACGGCCTGGCCGCCGGGTTATCAATAATTGCCGCCACCTTTTTGGGTATTATAGCCTTTAAGACAAATCAGGCCGCCCTCGGATGGCTGGCGGTGGCCCTGGCAGGGGCGTGCTTGGGATTTGTTCCCCACAATTTCAGGCCGGGAAAACCGGCCCTCATTTTTTTGGGAGATGCGGGAAGTACCTTTCTGGGTTTTACCCTTGCCGGACTGGCCGTCTTGGGAGAATGGTCCCACACCAGCCACTTCGTTTCACTTACGGCCCCAATCTTGATATTCGGCATCCTCATCTTCGACATGGCATACGTAAACGCCTCACGAATCAAGAACCGGCAGGCCAAAAGCTTCCTCGAATTGCTGACATGTGTCAATAAGGATCATCTCCACCACCGTCTGCTTCTTATGGGCTTTGATCAAAAAGAGGTCGTGTTCATAATACTGACCATCTCCACCTGCCTGGGAGTGAGCGCCCTCATAATCATGGACCAGAGGTTCATTGATGCCCTCCTCGGATTGTTCCAGGCTGTGCTGGTCCTTGCAATCGTAGCTGCCCTGATGCTCAAGGGCAGAGACAGGACACCCCAAGAAGGTGATCGAAGGGCCTTGAGGAGAAGACGAGAGGACCGTATTCGTTTTTAGCTGAGATAAGCTGATGCATCCAAGACGACTGCTTTTTTTTATTCCTGCGTTCTTCTTTCTGACCTCCAGTCAAGTGATGGCCGTCGAATATATGCAGGTCGCAGGCCTTATCGACCTTAGGACTAAGTATAGTGATGGGGAACTGGATCTTAAGTCCCTTGTTAGGCTCGCAGGACAAAGAGGCTTTGACCTCCTGTTTACCAATGACCACGACAGGATGGTGATGGAATACGGCCTTTTCCCCTTCAAAAACATTTTCAAGAAAAGAATTGAATTGAATTCAATCAATAAAGGAGGGCCTGAAGGCTATCTGCGCGGTATCAGGGAAGTGGAAAATGAACATCCTGATATGATCATAATCCCTGGTTCAGAAACCGCTCCATTTTATTACTGGACTGGTTCATATCTTGGAAAGAATCTCACCGCCCGCAACCATGAAAAAAGAATTTTGACTGTCGGTTTGGAACACCCCGAGGATTACAGAGACCTCCCCATTCTTCACAACGGATTTTCTACGCGGTATTTGAAAATGTTTTTGCCTGGGATAATAGTTTTTCTTGTCCCGTTTTCTCTTGGGCTCTTGCTTTTAAAATGGAAAGGGCCTCTCAGGATATCCGGTATTGCGATTGCGGGGTTTTCTTTACTGTCTATCATCAACAGCGACCCTTTCAGGTCTTCCCCATTCGACCAGTATCACGGAGACCAGGGCATAGCCCCCTATCAACTGGTTATTGACTACGTAGAATCCAGGGGAGGATTGACGTTCTGGAATTACCCGGAAACAAGATCCGGGATTCGTAAAATGGAACCCATCTTTGTGGATACTCCTCCCTATCCTGAAGTCCTTGAGCAATCCAGAGGGTACACCGGGTTTGCTGCTGTCTATGGCGATAACATAACGGCCACAGAGCCTGGTAATTTCTGGGATAGAGTGCTGTTAGAATATTGTAATGGTGAAAGAGATCGACCTGTATGGGGCATATCGACCTCTGATTTTCACAAAGATACCGGGGCCGGCGGCAAATTGGGGAATTTTCCCACTGTGTTTTTGGTGCGGGAAAAGACAAAAAAGGAGGTCCTCTCCGCCATGAGAGGGGGGAAAATGTATGCCTGTCACGGAAAATACCCCCAACGGATTATCCTTGACAAGTTTACCGTTTGTTCATCTCTTTGTGAAACAACGGCAGTATCCGGCGATGAAGTGGTATTAAGAGAAAATCCGAGGATTCATATTTCCCTGTCTCTGCAACGGCCTGCCGAGGCCCTGGTGAAAATAAGGTTGATACGATCAGGCGAGCTGATTGAGACCTTTATGGGATCCATGCCTTTTGAGATCGATTATGAGGATAATCATCGCAGCCCTGGCCGGAAGATATATTACAGGATAGATGTCAGGGGCCATGGTATCCTGGTTTCCAACCCTATTTTTGTGGTCTTTGCAGAGGTTTGATCGGCTATCCGATATACAGGTTGTATCATTCTTGAATTTCATGTAGAGTCCGAAAAGTATGCAAGAGGTCTCAGAAAGGAGGGCAAGCCAATGAACGAAGATGGATTCGGGGCTAATTTTTTAGGCACCTGGCGATGGCGATTCCATGGGGTCTCATCTTGCTTGCTGCCATATTAATAGCGTCGGTGTGCGTCAAGCAGGAGATCAAAGAAGGCATACAATATGGCGCAAGGTGCGCCGTCTTTGAAGCGGCCAGTCTCACCTTTAACCCTGAGGTCGTCACCTCTGCAAAACAGAATCTCAAAGAGGGCATTGAATTCGTGGCTAAGACCGGAAAGGAAGGAATGAAGGATCTCATAAATGATCCACAAATCAAACAGGACCTGAAAGAGGCCTTGGAATTCAGCGGAGACAAGTTTCGGAAATAGCTTTTTCTATGGTCGTTTCAGCATTCTTGCTTTGATCATTGAAAGCTCCTCTTCTTCGGGATAAGCAAAAAGACAATCAAGAATCCTTTGGAGCAAGTGGCTGCGCCACATTTTTGAGGCGTTTCAGACGCGCCTTCCGTTTTGGGGATATGATGCCAACTTGGCAGCATGTGGTCAGATGCATCAGGTACATATCGCAAGTCAACCTCAGTAGATCCGATAAAGAGCGGTTAAGAGATTTACTGAGACAAAACCTCCCCTGGAATAACCTTGTAAGTATAGCCGAAACGGAGGGTGTTGCCGGATTATTATATCATCATTTAAGGCACTCAGACCTCCCATCTCCTCCTGAAGTAATCACTCAACGACTTGAAGATATATACAGCCGAACATCTCGAAACAATCTTACGATTATGTCAAAGGTGATGGATCTGTCAGAAATGCTAAACAAGAATAGGATCCCTGCTGTGGCCCTTCAAGGTTTGTCTGTTTTTCGACTTTACGGAAACCCTGGGCTGCGGCCCATGGGGGATATGGATTTGATGGTGAGGCCTCATCACATGGGAAGGCTTAAGAAATTGTTGGTGGAGAAAGGATACCAGGAACTCTTTTTGTATCCGGCAGTTTTTTCCAAAGACGCTCTTTTGCTTGATATTCACACACACATCCTGAATCTGGAGCGGATTCAAAGCCGCCGGCTGATATTCCCTGAAGACCTTTCTCCCATGTGGGAGAGGGCCGTTCCATACTTTGATCAACAGGATTGTTTGCAGTATTATATGATGAACCTTGATCCTTATGATAATATAATTGCGTTGGCTGCCCACGCCTTCAAGCATAGTTATTCCAGGTTGATCTGGCTGACGGATATTCATGAGTCCCTGCTCAAATTGATAAACGGCCCGGCGGACTGGGACCTGCTGGTGGAACGTGCGCGCTCCTGGAAACAGGAAAAGGTGACCCTTTATTCCCTTTTGTTTGTCGAAAAGATCTATGATTTCGCAGTACCCGTAAAGGTTAAATACGACATGAGAATTGATGCCATGAGCATTTTTGAACGGAAAATCATTCGCATGAAGCTGAGAGGTCTTTCTTCGGACGCATTCTATATCGCCCTGTGTCTATGCAATATCGAAAAGGCAAAGGACAAACTGAAGTTTACCAGAGAAACTGTTTTTCCGAGAAAGGAAATCATGTCCCAGATATTTCCCCGTCGTTTTGGAGAGGTCAAAATAACTGATTATGCCAAAAGGCTGATAAACACCATTGTACTGATGTGTGGGACTATGAGGCAGATCATGCGTTGTTGTTTTAAGACAGGTTAAACTGAATGCTGCGGGTGGGATCAGAGTCCATTGGATTGGCCCGAGAAAGGCACCAAGGCATTATTCCAGATTTCTCGGTAACGATGTGTTGTCTATGAATAGATGAAAAGGCTTCTTGATGATCCATTGTCTCGAAATGGTATCATATCGTCCCACAACGCGCTGTCCCATCAAAAGCCGTGGACTGTCGCAACCGGCGTTCCTAATACGGATGACGCGAGGTCTGAGAAGCTTGGGAACAAGATGGTGCATTTTCCCATAGGAGGCCAGAAAATCATATACAGGTACCATCACAGGTGAAGCCCCCAGAATCAGCGAACGCGTAAAGCGGTTCAGGCCGCTCTCCAATAAACCGGGCAGGCCCCCTGCTGTTTTTTTTCTCTTCCCGGCATGCCAGGCATATATTACACTGCCGATGATATCCGAAGGTGCCAATTGCCACGGGTCTTCACAGATGTTGTTGTCACCTCGGGTCCGAATCCCCTCCGATGATACATGCACGGCACGGTGTACAACAAATTGTTTCCTTTCAGGGTGCAGGAAAACGACTATGTCGCCGGCCTGCACAGACCTTCCGGCATAAGGCGCTATTTCGAGCAGATCAAGATTATGCAAGGTCGGAATCATGCTCGGACCGAAATAAGTGCAACAAGGTGAATTTGGCTCCTTGCACGTTGAAATGCCCGCATTTGGCAATGAACAGGAGGAAGGGTTTGCGCTTTTTCTGTTTAGGTAACGCGAGGCCGATAAGCGGTTTTTCATGATACAGATCTATTCTGTCAGACTATGACACGCTCGATTTCATTCCAAAAAAGACCATCCATGCTCATGCGCAAGAGGTAACATGGCACGGCCTCTGCAAACAGGCAGATGTTGTCGAAACGCTGGAGGCGCATAGCACGAATTTCATCCTTATCTATGCGCGGCGGAATCTGACCCC
>JAXHTA010000223.1:0-6458 GCA_034190285.1 Thermodesulfobacteriota bacterium
AGAATAGCCATCTATTCTTCCACCCCCGATGGTCACTTCAACCGGCCACGGAGCATAGTGAGTAGACCTATCCTCTGATGGCTCCCACCTCGTTGTTTGTTGCCTTTGTTAAGACCGGCCGTTGTCTGATCTTTCTTCCCCAGGAAACACCGATAAACGTAGTGATAACCGTGGTAAAATAGAAGAATACACTAAACAGGACAAAGGCCGAGGAAATCTCCGGAGAAAGACCAGCAGAGACCAGCAGAGCGGCAAAAGTAAACTCTCCAGGACCGACACCAATAGGTAAAATGGATACAGCTCCAACTATAATAGATGTGCTTGTTACAAAGACAGCAAATACGAAGGAATCCCAGTCAAAGAATAATATGTTCTGAGATAGGACCTGAAATAATAATAAATTATACGTGAATATTACGAAAAAATTGAACCCGTAAATACCGAGGGAACCGCCAATAAGTATCGGAGAGGAGATAATACTTTTGAAGTCGGATAAAAAGATAATAAAATGTGAACGAAACATCCTCCAAGTCACCCAGAACAGACATCCGAGGATGCAGGCTGCTGCCGCGATATATAACGGATTGGTGTTGAGTGCAATATTATCAGATACTTTTCGCAGAATCTGTTCAGCAAAAGAAGGTTTCTGAAACACACTGGCGGCAAGAAAGACTGCCGCCAGCAAAACATACAAGCACCGTTCAAATACGACAAAGGTTACCAGTTGGGAAATGGGTAGTTTAGTTTTCTTGTGAAAAAGAAAAACGTATATCGGTTCGTTTAACCTCCCTGAAGCAAAAAGCGCTGAAAAATTAGCCCCGGTCAAGACCCGCATTGTGCTGTAAAAAGAAATATTAGTCCCGCTACGTCTGAACAAAAACATAAAAAAAAGGGACCGAACAATGTACAAGTGAATAAAGGTCAGACCCAAACATAAAGAAACAAAACCAAGATTGGTTTCATCAAGATATGGTAGAACTTTATATGAGTCAAAAACATAACAAAACAGGATAAAGGCGGACAATCCTGCCAGCAAATAAAGCAATCTTCTGTAGGCTCCTAACCGTTTGACTCGATGGAAAAACGATGCAAAAGACCTTGAGAATTTATTAAGACCAATCAATGTTTACCGGCCAACGCGTTCCTAAAACCATCGATCATCATTGGAAGATTAAAGGACAATGCCAAATTGTAATTCACATAGCAAATTGCCACACATGGACAGTCCTTAAATTCGCCCGGGAGTCTCTGTATTGACTCGGCAATCGTATTCTCCTTTACCGTCACCGGGTGGTACTGGCAGGTTCTTAGGACACCGTCCTCGAAAAAATTGCAGTAAAGCCTGCCTGCAAAGCAGGTAGGAGGTTTCAGATTACCATTAATGAAAGCCTTCACGTAGTCACCCCAGGGCTTGTTATTGACAAAGGGATACCCCTTAGTCCGCATTGCCAGAATCTCGTCTATGGCCCTGAAAAGCATACGCCGGGACGGCTCGTGAGGTACTATATTAGGTTTAGCGTCTTGAAATCCATGCCCGCCGTAAGGTCCCGACAACAGCAGGTTCTGGAACGAGCAGCGGATACCCATCTGCCTGCATAACTTTCCCATGAATTCTATCCCGCCCGCTTCCAGTAAGTCACGAGTAATCACGGTCCCGACAATGACGGGCAAATTGTTGCTTCGGGCGATTTCTATGGTGTGGACCACCTTGTCAAAGACGCCTTTTCCTCGTATTCTGTCCGTAATTTCCAAAGGACCTTCCATGCTTGTTACAAGGTAGTCAAGCCATTTTGCTGCTTCGGCGATCTGGTCATCCTTGGCTACCGTGCCATTGGTGATACAACTGGTCAAAAAGCCCAACTTCTTCGAGTGCCGAATTATCTCCAGTAAGTCCCTGCGTAGGAATGGCTCGCCGCCGGTGATTCCCCAGGCAATCGTTCCAGCTGCAGCGAATTCGTCCATGGCAGATTTGATCTCGTCGGTAGACAGCTCATTCTTACTGACTGCGTGAAGTTGATGATCACAGAACGAACACTTCAGATTGCAGCTGGTAGTAATTCGGTGAAGTACGCGCAGTGGTGTTGTTTTTCCAAAACTGCACCTTAATCGGGCAATAGCACTTTTGGCAATAAAACCAACCTTCATGATATCTTAACCATCTACCACCCCGCCGGGCTCGCTTTGTTCGTCCGAAATCAATAATCCCCTCTTTTGTGAATCCTGCCCAATTTTCCTTTTTACGTAATACTTCATCAAGAAAAAACTCCGCGCCTTTTCTCGCATGTACTTCGGAGAAGAAAACAGAATATTCTCTAATAGGGGAGAAATGCGATATACCGACAGTGATACTATAGCAATGCCTCTTTCAAGGAAGTGTAAAACATTGATCAGTCTGCTGTTCATCTTACGGACGGTAATATCATAAAAATGCTCCTTCATTCTTTGAATAGCATTCTGGGTTTCCGAATCGAGATTGAAATAATTCACATCCCAGGCATTATTGCTGAAATTGTATATCGTGTGATACAGAGAGGGCTTCCAGCAAATGACCTTCGGGTCGAAATACCACCTCTTATAACGGGTCTGTTCATAAATCTTCGTGCCCGGTGGGGGTAAGAGATTATTAATCGAGAAGACTTCTATTTTTTCCAGATTTTTCTCAAAAAGCATGGTCTCTTCGCGAATGGTATCGACCGTGTCAAACGGAAAACCGATGAGGCAGTTGGCCAAGACACCTATCCCATATCTGTTCAGCAAATCAATATTGTGTATAATTGTCTCATAAGTCCTATTCTTTCTGATCAATGCCAAGGACTTCTTCGACAGACGCTCAACCCCCAATCCAACCTGGCTGAAATTCGCTTCCTTGAGTGCCTGCAAAAGTTCATCGTCAAACGGGACGACTACATTCGTTTGGCACGAGAAGGTAATTCCCTCGTGGAGCCCGTTCTGGACAAGCTGTCTGCAAAAATCTATTGTGGCCTTCCGGTGAAGGGTAAAATTCTCGTCATAAAAAACTATATGCTCCGGATCATACTTGTCTCGTATGAATTTAACGTATGCAGTCTTATAGCTGGCGGAGTTCTCCCTTATTCTTCCGGTAGACGTATCGTTTTCGATATGACAGAAAG
Source organism: Thermodesulfobacteriota bacterium (assembly GCA_034190285.1). Taxonomy (GTDB): domain Bacteria; phylum Desulfobacterota; class DSM-4660; order Desulfatiglandales; family Desulfatiglandaceae; genus JAXHTA01. The sequence goes on from JAXHTA010000223.1 coordinate 3,132, forward strand.
GGCACTTGAACGGGCATCCGCGCTGTCCAATTATGACATTCGTAACAAAGTGGGAGTCACACGAGCGCTTAAGGAAGTCTTTTAAGTTGAAAAGGTCATAGTCTACAAAGGGAAGGCTATCTAAGTCCCTTAAGGTTTTTGGCGGACCTGTATCCTCCCAAAGGCTCGACCCATTAACCCTGAAAAGGAGTCCCGGTAATCCACGCAGTCTCTCCGCCAGTTCTGAGGAAATAGAGAAATGTCTCGTATCTCCATCTGCAAAAGCGTCAATATGGCAGAGTAATGGCTTGATTGTCCGCTCGGCTTCACCCTTTACGACAATATGGACTCCGATTTCACCAACCTCTTGAGGCTCGCTAAAGGTGTGGAGGCCTCCTCCCAATAGGCATATCCCTTTAAAGGATCCGGCGACGGCGCTTATCAATCTTTGAGTCGGATAAATATTAAATGCATGGACATTGAATCCAATGACATGTGGGCTGAAGGCCTTGATAACCTTGAGGATATCCTTAATGGAATAAAACTTGTGCAGAGAGTTATTATCGAGTATTTTGACTTCGGCCACTTCTTTTGCCACGCTGCCGATCAGGCCCAGACCGTAGGAAGTATTTGAATATCTATATAGGGAACTTGATTCCCGAATGAGGAGCAGTCGCATGACGAATCACTTCACGGGTTGTGGCGCCATTCTGCATCGCCTGGCCCCCTGCAAATTTCAATCCTGAATAACCGCAGGAATCCATCAAAATAGCTCCTAGCCATCGCAAGATTACGTACCCGCAACAGCGCTTTAACTATATTCCTGGGTTTCAGATAGTGTGAACGCATAGCCTTCTTATATGACTCAGCCAGGAATTCTTCTGGAAGTGAAGGCTGATAGAAAAAAACGGTGTTCACCGCGCTTACGTTACGGTCATTCCAGGCGCGTTCGTTGATTTGGTAGTTTTTCGCCACAAATTCCTTCAACTGCCTACCCATCAACGGATTGAAAAGATTGTAGCCAACAAAGTCGAGATCTAATTCATCGGCAAAGGCCAGGGTTTGAAGTGTGGTTTCCTTAGTATCGCCTGGATAGTTGAGAATGAACGAGGCCTTTGTTTCAATCCCTACTTTTTTTGAAGCTGCCACGGCTCTTCGAACGACTTCCCTATCAAAGCCCTTATTCATCTTGCTTAGAATCATATCTGAACCTGACTCTACACCAAAATTGACACTTCTGAGGCCGGCTCTATACATCAATTTCAGCAACTGTTCATCCACGGTGTCGACCCTGGTGCATACGCGCCAAATCACCTTAAGTTTATGCTTGATGATCAATTCACAAAGTTCAACCGTCCTCCGTCTGGAGGCCGAGAAGGTATCGTCAAAAAACTTGATCTCTTTTGCGCCGAATTTTTTGACCAGTTCCTCCATTTCAGCATAAACATTCTCAGCGCTCCTGAAACGGCATTTGCCTTGCCACAGGATGTGATCTTCACAAAACGCGCATCGGAACGGACAACCTCTAGTGGTAGTCATGGGAATAATGGGCTTTTTGAAAAACTGCCCTGGAAGTGAAGTGTATGCATCCAGACTAAATATGTCACGCTTCGGAAAAGGGATAGAGTCGAGGTCCTTGATTAAGGGACGACGTTCGTTTACTATAACCTTGTTGCCGTCCCTATAAGCAATTCCCTTGATACCTGCCAACGGCTGTCCGTTCACTAAGGCTCTGACAACCTCTGGAATAGTCTCTTCAGACTCACCGATAAATTCGACATCGATCTCCGGGCAATCTCCCAGCATTTCCCCCGGATTCATCCCCATGAAAGGACCTCCGGCAAACTGCATGCAATCCGGCAGGACTTCCTTTACCGTCCTGGCCACCATTAGACCGGGACCATATGTGGGAGTAAATACGCTCAGACCCACTATATCGTATCGTTTTCTTGTAAGTAATGCCTTTAATCCGTCGATAGTGTTGTTTTTGAGTTGAAAATCATAAATATCCAAAACCTCGGGATCAAACTCCCTCGCAAATATTGCTGCCACATAGCCCAAACCCAAAGGATAATCGCTATCTTTATAGCTTAGGTATCCAAGGTTCTGAATGTTATGATGTGGCAGCGTCAGGAGAACTCGCATCTATACCTCCAAAGCTGATCACAGCCCGCCATACATTAAGTTCCAGGGCCCGAAGGAACTTTTACCCCTTCTTCATTGGACGGAAAAGGAAGCCGTATTCAGTCAAGTAAAGAAAAACCTTCCGTAGTTGAGCCCTGTCACCATGAGCCAAAAAGACCAAGAACCGTTTAGCAGACACCAAGGCTTGAGCCAATTTTAAGATAGATGTGGGAATCGGCCTAACTCTACATAGAAATGTCGGTCTCAACAACATATTCAGGACTGGAGGCGAAATGTGGACAATACTCATAACCGTGAGCAGGAAATTAACCCATGTGGGCTTTAGCTCCATAAAATTCTTGTTGAGTCGGCCCTCCCAGACGTCGTTGGGCTCGATTATCCTTTCCTTCAAGGCCCTATCGTAAAGCTCGGACCCAGGGTAAAAGGCCAAAGTGAAAATATTGGCAAAAAAAGGTGGTGGCATCCGCGACATGAACTTCAAGATGTCTATTGAGGCTGTCTTGTCGTCCCATGGTGTGTCAACAATAAAGTCGTAGCGAATACCAAAAAAATCTTTTCTATACCGATGTAACAGGTTGACTTTTTTCATTAAGAATTTGTTTGAATACGTTCGCTTGAAAAGCTTCTTGGCTTCGCGGTTCACGGCCTGGATTCCCATACGCACCTTGACTGCACCCATATCACGCAGAATATCCATTTTTTCGGGGACAACGTCAGCAGGCCGCAAGCCCATAACGTCAAGGGGAAGCCCAATTTCTCCTTTGTATTTGTCTCGAAATTCCTCAAGGTATTCTACATGAGCGCTGCAGAAGTCGTCATCGACCAAGTCCACAGACCATATCCGAGGGATTTTATTCACCGCGTCTTTAAGTTCCACAATAATATGATCGACCGGTCGTCGGCGGACTCTATCCCAGTCCGGGTAGAGACGTTTCATCTTGTTGTTTATGCAGTAGGCACACCTCATGGAGCAACCAAAAGAGGTCATCGTCATATAGTTGCTGACTAAAAAACGCTTGGCTATGCCATTCTCTATTCTTACTATTTTGCCCTTGTGTGTTAAGTAGTGCCGATGGAAGTTATTATCAACCGTCGTATGCTGAGAGAAATCAAGCATCAATGGACGTAATGGCGGCCTGACATGTGTCTCTTTGTGTTTGAACCACATCCCGGCTACTTCAGGTGCCCCCCCCCCGGAATCCA
>JAXHTA010000224.1:0-6452 GCA_034190285.1 Thermodesulfobacteriota bacterium
CCTTGGATAGGGGATATACCCGGACTTTTTGAGAAGTTACGATGTTCAATGTTCAAAAAGAACCGATATAATCTTGCAATTCAAAAACCTTATAGTTTAGGACATATTATTTCTTAGCCTGGCGGCTATGGGTAAGGGGGGCCGCAACAAAGAGCGAAAATCCTCGCAAGAATCTTTCGTGAAGGCACTGTTGCGGATGGTCGGCTGACCAAACAGTGCACGGTTTCTGTGACACTTCACATATACATCATAAGGAGAGTAGAGATGCACAAATTCATTATAGGGATTATTATTGGCAGCCTCTTATTGTTCAATAATGTGCTTGCACAACGAAGTTGGGCTCAATGGGAGGGTGGAAAAGGACCATATGGTGGTGACCGGAAACAAATTCTTGTTGATCCACATAACTCATCCCTCCTTTATACGGATTCAGTTGTTGATTCAGGGGTATGGGTTTCAAAGGATGCAGGAAACTCATGGCACCAGTCATCCATTGCGCGGGGAAATTCCTTTTTGGGAGTTATTGATCGAAACGGACAAACCAGGGTCATAGCAGGCCTTAACGGATCAGAAAATGGACTTTTTATCTCAAATGACCAAGGCGAGACGTGGCAGGAAATATCCTATTTTTCTGATATGCCCGTTGTAGCCCTTAAAACGGACCCAAACAGGCAAAATCGCCTGATAGTGGTTACCCAGGAACCAACATCATTTTTCTCAGTGTTCCATTTTAGCGAAACTTATGGTGACAATTGGCAGGGATTGCCCTTCCCACTGCTTACCACCTTTAAACAGAGTGAAGGTAGCGCAGACATTGCTTTTCATCCCTCAGATACTCATCTCCTCTACTTCGGGTTAAATATCCATGCCACCTGTAATCAGACCCAGTGTCTTCAAGCTGTAACGACGATACATAAGTGGGATGTTTACATGAACGAAATATCGACAATTTACCAAGGAGAAACAGAAGAGCTTCTTAGCATGCTTGATGCTGATATCATTAATGGCACGCTCGTCTTGTATGCCTCCTTTGAACGCAGAGAGGGCAGTGCTTTCATTCGTTCCATTGATGAGGGGGGAACCTGGGAGAATCTATATCTAAGGACGCATTCGCAAGAAGGTAATTTCATAAAAGTCGTTCAACAGCCTCATATTCCTGGTTTTTTTATCCATCCGGAAGATCATTCTCTTATCCTTGGCGTCTGGGACAGCGCCAATCCGTCGGATGACCGCGGCCTGTATATGAGTTATAACGGCAGAAAATGGTTTCAGGTCACAAACACCACACCCACAACGCTTCAGTATCTGAAGCGAGAAATCCATTTAGACCCCAGGAATCCGGACGTCCTTTATGGTGGTATGGCGCTGGAAGGTGTGCAAAGGAGCATTGACCGGGGATTGACCTGGACCGTTCTTAATACCGGCTTGACGGACATCAACATATTTGGTGTAGAGGTAGATCCAAGCGATCCCATGAAGATATATGCAGTGGCGCAGAACGTTATTTTCAAGAACCTGGATGGTCTTAGCTCGGATGTCTGGGAAATGTATATAATTGATCTGGGCTTTCTCACGGCAAACTTAAGAGGCGGCATTGCTATTGATGCATATGCGCCAGATACGATTCTAGTCGGTGCAGGGGAATGGCAAGGGACGGTAGATAGAAATGGCGGGATTTACAAGAGCGTTGATGGTGGAGTGACATGGACGGCCGTGCTCAAACAAGGGAACCCACAGATAACGGAAATGAAATTCGGAAAGGGGACCCTGAGTTCTGTTGTTTCTGCAACAGCAGTTCGTAACAATAAGAGTCAGAGTGATTCCGGCAGGGGGGTCTATGTATCCTATGATAGTGGGGGCAGCTGGACGAGCGTCTACAATCTAAGTGATATGAACGATCTTGATCTTTATCCGGCTTCTTCCTGCACCCAGATTGCTGTCGGCGCAGCCCCACAAGGATCATCAGCGAAGGGAGTTCTGTTGCTGACGACAGATTGCTGGCAGACTTATATCCCTGCGTATGTCAATGACAGCATTCTCACCTCTGTTTCACTGCTCCCCGTTACCATGACCGACAAGAAATACTATGCCTTTGTCGGAACAGCGATTGGCGATGTTATGCGCTTTGACCCGGCTACGGGCCAGTGGGCCACGGTATTAAGCATACGTGAAGTTTCTGGAGGCAACTCATCAACGGCCGTGGTTTCTGCAAATCCGTCCTACCCAAACGAGGTCTACGCCTCAACTTATGGCGGCGGAATATATCGAAGCCTGCAGTATGGCGACACAGGGACATGGACTGATTTTAGCGAAGGCCTGGCTTCTTCCCAGCTTGATATATTTGACATCTCATTTTCACCTGACGGAAATACCATATTCATTTCCTCATTGGGAGGATTGGCCCTTTATCAATTGCACTGAACCGCTTTTCCTGATAAATATTGATGAAGCCGAGGCAGAAGCTTTTTCCATTTTTTCAAAGTGCTCCTTAGAAACTCTGAAGGATATCTATAGTCTCTTTCAAGTATAACCCCATAGCGAAGCATCGGGGGGGGCTTTGCCTAAGTGTTGCAGTGTTGCGAGGAATTAATGATGATGCGTTATATGGCAGTAGCAGCGGAATCAAGGATAGAAGGTTAGCCCCTTCATCTTATTTTACGAAAGATTATGCGGAATAAAAGGACCAGACTACTGTTTCTTGCAGCTGTGCTTATTGCAATAACCACGGCGGGGTGCTCTGATGATTCCAATGATTCGCCAAAGATCCGTTTTGGCTGTGCCCTGAGTCTCAGCGGCTCGCGCTCGGCCACTGGGCTACTCTATCAGGAGGGGTATGACCTGTGGGAAAGCCTCATAAATTCCCGGGGCGGCCTTATAATCGGAGCCAAGACATATGAAGTAGAGGTAGTCTATTATGATGATGAGAGCGACGTCCAGATGACAGGCCAGCTGGTGGAAAGGCTTATTAACGAGGATCAAGTTCATTTCATTCTTGGTCCCTACGGGAGCAGTTCAAATGTTGAAGCGGCGTTGATGGCGGACCAATACGGCGTACCCATGGTCCAGGGAGGTGGCGCCGCAGAGGACATTTTTTTGCTGGGGTCGGATTATGTGTTCGGACTGCTAAACCCCGCGGAGGACTATTTTGACAGCCTCATTTCCTGGGCCGCCGGAATGGATCAGGCACCGGACACCGTGGCCATCATTTCCGCGGATGACATCTTCTCTTCAGACGTGGCCCGGGGGGCCTTGGAGACCGCCCAGTATTGGGGGCTCAGCGTCATCTCCGACACCACCTTTGAAGAGGCGGACGAACTCCCCGCGATCCTGAGCGACCTTAGGGATACAGATCCAGATATGGTACTGTTTTCAGCCTACTTTGACGACGCGGTGACCTTTGTACAAAGCGCAAAGTACGTGGGGCTGAACCCCGCCATGTTCGGACTGTCAGTGGCTCCCTGCGACCCGGCTTTCCTGGACCAGCTGGGAAGTGACTCAGAATACATCTTCGGGACCGCCCAATGGGTCCCCGACCTGCCGAACGACTGCCCTGTTTTCGGAAGTGCCGGAAATTACGCCCAGCTTTTTGAAGACGAATACGGAAAAGCGCCCGAATATCATTCCGCTGCTGCCAGTGCCTGTGGGGTCAGCTTTCAACTGGCCCTTGAAGAGGCAGGTTCAGTGGATCGGCAGGCTGTGAGGGATGCCCTGGCCCTATTGGATGTAGACACCTTTTACGGCACAATAAGATTCGGACCTGACGGCAGGATTACAGGCAGCCCGTTCGTTGTGGTCCAGATTCAGTCGGGAGACGTCATTATCATTTATCCCCAAGAGCTGGCCACAGGACAGGCAATATATCCTGCCCCGGCTTGGGATGAACGATAAGGCCGGATAATCGCATAGACTCAATGTCCAGTGCATTCAGGCCAGGCCCTAATGCGCAATCAGATATCCAAATCTAGGGTAGCATTCTATATGGCGCTAATCCACGGTGGGCTAGTTGTCTTCCGCCTTGGCGGCAAGTCCCGGTTTCAGAACATTTTCAACACGGTCGGTGTCCACGTCGACGTGTTTTGAAGCTACATCGACAGGCACCATCTGTTCAGCTCTGATACCTTCCGCCCTCTTGGTTTTCTCAACCAGCTCACATTTCCCTTGACCTTTGGGAAGGGTTCGGGATAGAAATTGTTAAGACGGCAGCTCTTGTGCAGATCATACCTGCCCCGGTTTTCTGAAAATATAGTGCCCGAACGAAAACCGTCCTCTTCGCCGATATCTTCGTTAGACTCAAATTTTAATCCTCGAAATATTCCAATATATTCCTGCGGTTAAAATTTTAGCCCGCCTCGATCTCGACGAAAAATCCCAGTTTTCGTTCACACACTAGATATGTTTGTTTGAGTTATGTAATAGGCTAAAGCCACCCAGACTCATTTGGGTGGCTTTTGTTTTTTTGGAGGCATGCGCCTTGGCAAGACTGTTTGTAATTGATAACTACGACTCTTTCACTTACAACCTGGTACAGATGTTCATGCACTATGATCTCATCATTGAAGTGCACAGAAACGGAAGCATCTCTCTTGAACAGGCGTATGCATTTAATCCTGACTATGTGCTTATCAGCCCTGGCCCGAAAGATCCGGCCAATGCGGGGATCTCTGTCTCCCTCATTAGGGCTTTCAGCACAAGAGTGCCCATTTTGGGAGTTTGCCTGGGCATGCAGTGCATAAACGAGGCATTCGGAGGCAGCACCGTTCGGGCTCCGGTGCCCATGCATGGCAAGACCAGCATGGTGGAGCATAATAACTACGGCATTTTCAAAGGACTCACCTCTCCATTTGTTGTCGCCCGTTACCATTCGTTGATGGTCAAATTGGGCGAAAATGGACTTGTGGTAACCTCCTACAGCGAAGACGGTGTGATTATGGGCCTGTCCCATCCGGAACTTCCCGTTCACGGTGTCCAGTTCCACCCGGAAAGCTTTCTTTCTGAAAACGGTTTTTTGCTTGTTGAGAACTTTCTCAGACTGGGACCTCTTAGAGATTTGATTGGCGACTAGTGCCGTGTCCTCAAAGTTGTTTCTGCAAAACTGACAATTTTGCTTGCCGTAGAGATAACAATCGAATAGCGATCAGGGAGTGACGATTGACGAAGGCAAACCGTCTTTTTCGCCGATATCTTCGTCGGGGCCAAGTCTTGGTCCTCGAAATACTCCAATTCACTGGGACCACCGGCTCTCCAGGAAGGTTAGCCCTGTGCACCCATTGATTGCCAATGAATGAAATCGAGAATATTACTCAAAGAATAACTGGCATTCATACAGAACGAATTGACCTGAAGGAATCGTTTTTGGATTTCTCCGCACGTTTTTCTTCTATGCCAGGTACGGTCATTCTCATGAGCGGAGGGGACCTTGACTGTGCAAGGAATAATATCCTTGCCGCAAGACCCTGGCTGACCCTTCAGGGAGGTCGGAATGGCATCATAATTACAGCTGAAGGCCATTCCAGCTTGCTTGAAGCCGACCCTTTTGACGCACTTAGCATGGTATTAGATACTTTCAGCATGAAAGACCCTCATTTGCCTGTGCCTGTCGGAGCTGGCCTTTTTGGGTATTTGTCTTACGACCTCAAAGACCGCTTAGAGGACCTGCCTCGCACATCGATAGATGACCTATGCCTTCCGCATATATTTCTTTTTGCCCCATCAATACTGGTTGTCCAAGATAGGATTGATGGCAGCACGCATCTGTGTTTGCCGAAACGCGTCTTTTCAGGAAGAAGCACGCTGGATGACGACCTTGATATATTCAAAAAAGCCCTTGCGTCAGACGCGTGGACAGGCGGAAATGAGAGCTGGAGTGCCAGTGGATTTGGGTCCAACTTCACCCGGGCTGATTACATGGAGGCAATCGAAAAAATCAAGGAGTACATTGCATCGGGACATGTATATCAGGTCAACATGTCCCAGCGATTCGAAATGGAGTTTCTCGGTGACACATTCAGTCTCTTTAAGGCCCTTTACAACATCAACCCAGCCCCTTTTTTCGCCTATATAAATTCCGGCGACCATCAGATAATTTCTACCTCGCCAGAACGCTTTATATTAAGGAAAGGTAAACGGGTTGAAACCAGGCCTATAAAGGGAACGAGGCCCAGGGGCAAGACCCTGACCGAAGACAAAGAACTTGGTCGTCAACTCAAGCAGAGCAAGAAGGACGAAGCAGAGCTTTCCATGATAGTAGATCTCTTGCGCAATGACCTGGGAAAGGTCTGTGTGGGCGGGTCTGTCCGGGTGCTTGAACACAAAAGGCTTGAGGCATACCAGAACGTTTATCATCTCATTTCTATTGTAGAGGGCACACTAAAAGGAGGCTGCGATTCCGTCGATCTTATTAAGGCCACATTTCCAGGAGGGTCAATCACAGGGTGTCCCAAGATCAGGGCAAT
>JAXHTA010000225.1:0-6411 GCA_034190285.1 Thermodesulfobacteriota bacterium
CCCCGACCCTCCCCCTTCAAGGGGGAGGGAGGTTTAAATGATTTCACTCAATTAATCCCCTCCCCCTCCAGGGGAGAGGGCCAGGGTGAGGGGGTTACCCCGATTTATTGAGTAGATATAGGGTGTAAGTATGAGAGCCGTTATTCAGAGAGTAAAAGAGTCAAGAGTGGAAGTCAAGGGGAGGACAGTGGGGGATATCGGGCCTGGACTACTGATTTTTCTGGGTGTCGGAGAGGGTGATTCAGACAAAGACTGTGATTACCTTGCCGCCAAGATAGCCCACATCAGGATCTTCCCAGACACAAAGGGTTTTATGAATCTTTCGTTAATAGATACGGCAGGGGCCGCTCTAGTGGTTTCCCAATTCACTCTCTGGGGCGACTGCCGTAAAGGCCGAAGGCCGTCCTTTACCCGTGCAGCCCGGCCCAAAAGGGCGAAAGAACTCTATGATCATTTCATCCAGCTCTTGAGGGAAGAGGGTATCCATGTCGCCACGGGCCAATTTCAAGAGATGATGGATGTCTATCTGGTCAACGATGGCCCTGTCACATTAATGCTGGATAGTGCAAAGGCTTTTTAGTGTGTGCCTGATCTCTTTATTGTGAGGAGAAAGTATCATTGAGTACCGTTTCCCTGGCGCGCTGTGAGAGTTATGAACCCCAAGAGGTGGAATCCGCTGTCCGGCATGCCGTGGAACTTGTTGGCGGGATTTCCAACTTCGTAGGTCGTGGAGACAGGGTCCTTCTAAAGCCCAACCTGCTTTCCGCAAACCCGCCTGAAAAAAACATTACCACAAATCCGCAAGTGGTCCGCACCGCGGCTCGCCTGGTCCTTGAGGCCGGCGGAATACCATTTATCGGTGACAGTCCCGGTCTGGATTCCTTCAGGCGGGTTGCAGACAGGACCGGCATGGCTGGTGTGGGCCGCGAACTTGGAATCGAAGTTGTGGAACTCACTCGACCCAAACCGGTCTCTCCTCCGGCAGGGGCAGTGTTCAAGAGACTGGAAATTGCATCCCAGGCACTGGAGGCGGATGTTATAATCAACGTGCCGAAACTCAAGACCCACTCTCAGATGATGTTTACACTCGGGGTAAAGAACCTGTTTGGCACAATCGTGGCCCAACGCAAGGCCGAATGGCATCACATGGCAGGAGTGGATCGGGATACGTTTGCATCCCTGCATCTTGACATCTATCTGTCCTTGCGTCCCGCACTGACTGTCCTTGATGGGGTCTGGGGTATGGAGGGACACGGGCCCACCAATGGTAAGCCACGGCGTATCAATCTGATAGCCGCTTCCGAGGACTCGGTGGCCATGGATGTAAGCATCTGCCATCTGATAAACGCACCTCTTCGCTCCTTTCCTCTATATCGGGTTGCCAGGGCCAGAAGAATCGGTGAGACGGATATTCGGCGGATCGCTTTCAAGGGGACATCGCCGGCTGACTTTTCGGTCCGGGATTTCCAGGTTCCCGCACTGGACTCCCTTGGGGTGCTGCCCGGCATTTTTGACCGGTTTACCAAACGATTCCTTGTATCCAGGCCCATTCAGGACTCCGGTTCGTGCACCGACTGCGGCCGGTGCGAAAAAATATGCCCGTCAGATGCCATTACACGGGAAGTAAAGAAAGTCCGATTCGACTATGATCGGTGTATTCGGTGCTACTGCTGCCAGGAACTCTGCCCACAAGACTCCATCGGTTTTAAAAGCGGACTGCTGGTCCGGATGCTCAACCGGCTCAACCGATGATGCGGATTCTGAGACGGCAAATTTTGGTTTTCGTTCAGGCACTATTTGAGAAGCGTACGATTAATCTTGGCTCAGGCACAAAAGTAAATTGATCACGCCCCCCTTGACCACATACGTCAACTCTTTTCGGCAATGACTTGTTCTTCAGGTTGTATCTGTGTCTTTTCTTTCCTTAGGGGCTTTCTTCTCCGCCACTGGAGGATCTGATAGACCACGCTTATCCATAGAAAAAAGAGAAATAGCATGGTTAACGACTTTGAGACAGTCCAGGAAAGGACAAATAGTCCAAACAAGACAAAAGGCGTCATAGTGGAATGTGCATATTTCCCTGCTGCGCTTCCCAGCTTTTTTGACAACTTGACGATGGCACTTGATTTTTCGCTTAACCAGCGCCAGAGTCTTGTCAGCTTTCTTCTTTTCAGGTAGACTACCAGCACCAAGAATGCATAAAAAACAAACTTCAGCAAGGTGGTGACCCATAATCGAGTGTAGACAACGCTAAAGGTAAGCGGGTCCTCCTCCTTGATTATGGTCTTTGCAAATCTATATACCTGTCCTCCGGTCGGCACCTGTATGTGGATCGGCAACAGCCCGGTACTGATCGTCCCTCTAGATATTACAGGCCGCGGAGCCTCTTGCCTGACAAGTCCCTCCAAACGGCCGCTGAATTCCATTTCAGCATCGACCTGACTGGACATCTGCTGTTCTTGCATGGGGACATTTCTAAATTTGCTTTTATAGTCTTTTCCCTTATAGGCCTGTTTCATCTGGTCGCGCTTTATATCTTCGCCTAATTTATCAAGTTCTTTCATAGCGCTTTCATTATATTGTCTCTGCACACCGGTAAAGACGTTCAGACCGCGTATGATCTCCTCTTTCTCCAGTGTGCTGTCAAAATAGACGTAGGAATAGTCATTGGGAAGATATACAGACCACATAAGCTGACTGCTCAATAGATCTACTGCCGGCAGGCTCGATTCCTGCACGCCAAAGGTAGCGAATCTGTCTTCCACCATGCAATATATGACCTCAACAGGAAAGGTATCGAGACGATTGTTCACTGAGCGGGAGCGGATAAGCGGCACCAGCAACTCACCCTTTGAATTGACAGACGATTCAACCGGTAGCTTGCCCACAAACACACTCCAAACATCTGCATTTTTAGGAAGCTGGATCTCCAAAAACTGCTTGGCACTGTTTCTCATCTGGTAAACCAGGCGGTGAACGACTTTTCCGTCTTCCGTAAATAGCGTGACAACACTGGCCGAGTTAATTGCTGCAACCGGCACCGCAATTTTCTCATGCCGTTTTATGTCAAGGGCCAAACTGTAAGGGTGTTTGAGATATTTAAACCCTTTAATGAGAGGTTTGGCTGACTTATTGATTAGCGTACCGGGGAGTTTTTGTATGGCAACTTCTTCTAATCCCTCACTTTCTGTTACAATGACCTCCGCACTTGTGTTGAGTCCAATACCAATGAAACCTGTTTCTCGAACCGTGTCCAAAGTCCGTATTCCTGAAAATGGGCTCGCTATACCGGTTTCGGAAATGGCAGTTTCTATGGAAACGTTCACTGTGGCTGCTCCCTTTTTTCCGTAAGTAAAAGGGATAAGAAGCAAGCGCTGGTCCTGCTGCACAGACTCCTGCCACTCTCCCACGCCTTCACCAGATACTGCAAGCACATTCATACCTTCCGGAACGGCGAGCCGAACAGCATCAACTTCACTATGAAGGATGTTATAATTGATATCCGAATTGATTTTCAGAGCATCATCTTCAATGGAAATAAGATTATACACTTCACTGTAAAGTTTGGCAGGGGTCTTCTCTGCAACACCAACCTTTTTTCTCCACCTCACGCTGATGGATCGGCCCTGAGTTATCACCGCAGAAATAACCGTGGCTTCTCCTCTTAAGCTTGTCAGCATCTGCTGTGCCTGGGGGATGTCTACATCAATATCATTCAGCGGTATTTCAAGTTTCAGAAGTGTAATCGGTGTCTGCTGGATAGATAGGTCAATCCTGTGCGGCCCTTTCTCAAGCGATGATTTCATGGAAAACGTGGCCGTCACCACATGTTCACCCGCCGTTGACAGGACCACGTTATGATAACCGTTCTTGCTTTCCAGCAAAGCCTGTTCCCCTCCAACCTTTATGTCCTCCAGGGCAATGCTCTGGGGGAGGATAGGCACCCTGAAAAAGGCGTCTTTCTTTAGGACGTGAACATCAAAAGCCCCTATAAACGTGGTACTGTTTTTCTGAATTTTCCCTGAGTAGATGGCTTTGGTTATCAAGTAATCAAATGGAGGCCGCACGTCCGGTCCCACAGGAGGCTTCATCATCTCGACCAGTTTCTTGAATTCCGTGCGTTTGAGCACGATGTTTCCTTCCTTCAAGTTATGTGGCGGGGTGATTTTGGTTCCTGTCTGGGCCAAAAGCTTCTGATATATTTCCAGGGAAAGTACGATCTCGTCCTCATCAAGATTCACCAGCCTTTTGAATTCATCCCATGGAACAGTTAATCTACCATCTCTGCCGTTATCGTCATCCTTGGCATAAACCTGAAACAGTGGACCGACACATATAAAAACAATTATCATAACAATGTTTAAAGAAACCCTTTTCATGGTGTTGGCCTCCATTATAAGTGATAGGTAAGAATTTAGCCTTTTGAAAATAAGACGCATTGACCCGTGGGGGTCTATAACCAGCTTACATTTCTTAAAATGTCATACTATGAACGCCCGACACCGAAAATCCAACGTCGAATTTTGAATAGAGTATTCTCCCATTCTATGACAGGCGAAGCGATTTCATCATTCGATGTTCAAAAAGACGATATAACCTTGCCATTCAATAACCTGTTATCATTAAGGCATATTGTTTATTGGCCTGACGGCTATGGAGGGCAGAGTGGGGGTGAGCCAGCTAAGATACTGCATCATTGTTTTGGAATCATCACGCTCAGGCTAGTGTCTATTCAGAAAGAGGCCTTTTTCTTTTTTAAATTCCCCCGGAGGCACGCCGGCATCGGGGGGTAGATGGGACTATTCATTTTTCCATTCGGGTTTTCTCTTTTCAAGAAAGGCGTTGAGGCCCTCTTGGGCATCTGCGGTCTTCATGAGTTCGTCCAGGTAAATGTCTTCGATGATCTTGAGTGAGGAATCGAAATCGTCCCTTAGACCGGCAACGATGGCCTTTTTTGTCTTTCTCAATACTTCCGCACTTAATTTGAGGTAAGGCTTAAGAAACATTGCCGTGGCCGATTCCAGTTCGTCTTCTGATACAACCTGGTTGACCAGTCCCATTTGCAGGGCATCTTCGGCAGAGATGATTCTGCCGGACAGTATCAGGTCCATAGCGGCCTTGCGGCCAATGAAACGCGGCATTACCTGTGCGGCAATGGGCGGAAAGACCCCCACCTGCACTTCGGGTTGACCGAATTTAGCATCCTTTGAGGTTACGACTAGGTCGCAGAAGACGGCCAGCTCGCAGCCGCCGCCCAGGCACGAACCAAAGACCGAAGCAACAGTGGGGATGCCAAGCTGGTCCATGAGACGAAACATACCATGAAAGACCCTGATCATTTTCGGGGCAAGGTCTCCCATGTGTTCTCCCACATCCACACCGGCGGAAAAGCATTTGCCTTTCGCATTGAAGAGTAGAATCTTGAGATCTTTTTTGCCCTGCCACGATTTCAAGACTCCGTTGATTTCGTCCATCATTTCCATGTTCAGGATATTGACCGGAGGCCTGTTGAGGGTGATAGTCCCGAGCCCATTCTGGAATGCAGTTTCTATGTGGTTGTAACTCATTGTATTAGCGCTCCTTTCCTCATAACAAAAAATGGCAGGCGAGCCCTTGCCGTGATGGCCCTGCCTGCCATATGTTTGAGTCTGAATAAACTATTCCTTCGGCGTTCCCATCACTTCCGCAAACATCTCGTTGTCCCATGATCGCGTATCGGCGATGTTCTGACGGAATTTGATGAAGTCGATTTTGTCCTGGCCCGTGATCTTTTTCGTATTGAACGCACCAAAGCCCAGGAATGCCTCGCCGCCCATGTTGGCCGCCAACCAGTGCCTGTTGTAGTTCTTGGAGTAATCCCAGAAGAACTTCTTTTTGGCGCGAACGCTGTCAATAGATTTGATCAGGCAGCCGGGGAAGAGGTTGGCAAAGGTCCACACGATGTTATTGATTTCTTTGTCCAGAAGTTCAAAGTCCGCATTGGGCTGATGTTCCTTGACAATCGCCCTGGCCTCTTTTGCCTCCGGCCCTGTCTTGAATTCACCATACACGATCTCTCCATCCCTGACATAATCATCTGTGATGATCAATGGGTTTCTGACCCAATTACCGTCGATCTTAAGGACAGGTACGCATTTGGTGATGAGGGTCTTGGCCTTCATCTTGTATGCTGACCACATCTCACAGGAGACACAGTTCCACATGGCGTCTTCCATACCCAGGAACCAGGGCAGGAAGTCCGATGAGCCGCCGTCAGGGGCGGAACCATGTCTTGGTCCTGCCTGTCCGAATACGGCCAGATCAGATGAGATGGCAATGTCACAGGCCATTCCAATTTCCTGACCACCAGCCACTCTCATTCCATTTACCCTGCATATGACCGGTTTCTTACATGCGAGGATGGAATCCACC
>JAXHTA010000226.1:0-6386 GCA_034190285.1 Thermodesulfobacteriota bacterium
GGAAATCCTAAGGAGCTGGGTCATAGTTGTGAAAAGAAAACCTTGTCTCATATCACGGTATTATCAACCAAAGCCAAGAGCTCCTCTGCCTTTCTAACGGCTGATGATGCGTTAGGAGCATATCCGTCGGCACCGATTTGATCCGCAAAGACCTGCGATATTGGGCACCCTCCCACCATCACCTTGAACCGATCTCTCAGTCCTTCGTTGTTCAACATGGCGATAACATCCTCCATTCCATCCATCGTGGTAGTCATCAAATTGGACATGGCTATTATGTCAGCTTGAACCTCCTGAGCCTTGTCAACAAAGAGTTTGAGAGTGACATCCCTTCCCAAGTCATGCACTTCAAATCGAGCGGCTTCGAACATTATCTTGACCAGGTTCTTTCCCAAATCATGGTTGTCACCCTCCACCACGCCAATAACGATCTTGCCCTGTAACTTGACCGACTCCACTTTGATATGGGGCTTCAGCACTTCGATACCGGCGTACATTGCATCTGAACACAAGAGCGTCTCTGTGACGTAGTATTTCCCATTCTCGTATTTCTCGCTTACCAGCTCCATGCCTTTGGAAAGTCCATTGCCAATTGCCTCATAGGCATCAACTCCCGAGTCCAGAGCCTCCGTCGACAGTTCTACTGTTTTGACATCATCCATCTCCACAACAGCCTTGGCCAGGTCTGATAGAATTTCATTCTTCTCTCTGCCCATCATTTTACCCCCACGGTTTCATAGGCGCCATATTCCCTGGCCGCCTTCAGCATGGCATGAACGTTTACTGGCGGAGCCAAGGGAGGCATCTCGCATTCAGGCATAAGTATGAATCCCCCAGGGAGGTCTTTGCCTTTCTCAATGCAAACTCTGCAAGCTTCCATCACATCTTCGGGACTTCCTGTTTGCAGAACAGATGTCGGTACGTTGCCGGCAACTATATGGTTTTCCCCAAAAGCCTTAGCTGTGGCCTCAATGTCTGTCTGCGAGCCGATGCTGATTACGCTCCTGGGCGGCAGTGGAATATCCCTCCAATACGGTAGATTGGCGGTGTGATCTCCGCACAAGTGGATAAAGAAGCTGTTAACCCCTTTAGCCAACAGTCTCTCATGTATTTCCTTTATGTAGGGGTAGCTGAATTTCTTAAAGGTTTGAGAGGATATCAGCAGATTTGAGTCGAGAGGAAGCCCTTCCGTGGCGGCACAGTTTTCAGAGCCAAATTCATCTATGAAATAATGGGCCGTTGCCAGGATGAAATCCGTCGCCTTTCTCATGACGGCATGCACAAGCTCAGGCTCCTTGAGATACCAACGAAGCATCTTGTCTTTTCCCACTATCGCTGCGGCAGCATTGGTGGGTGAACCGATACTAAGGGTGGCAGGAAATCCCATCTCACGAAGCATCCGCCCAGCTTGCAGGAACAGGGGAACAGCATTGGTGCTGGTCCTGGGATTTGGCATCCGGAGATTTTCCACATCCTCCGGCTTTTCCACCGGGCTCTTGGCCAGCGTTGGACCACCCTGCTTATAGGATTCCGGAAACTTCATCTCCCCACCGAATTCCCATCCTTCCCAATCAAGAAACATATAACTCGGGCCTGTGCCATCATAGCCATGTAGCTCTGCTGCCAGCCCTTGAGCCCTGAAGGCTTTCTCCGGTTGCATATAGAACTCCTTTAACGTCATCCCGGAAATTTTGGCTGTGTAGCCAAGGGCGAAGGGCATTACCGGCACCCTGTCCAGCCCCTGGTTCGCCATTAACGCCATCATCCTTTCACTTTGGTCCAATTTGTCTACAAACACAACATTACTTCCTATTGTCGATTGGAGGCTCATGCCTCCAACCTTCTCACCTGACATGACACCCCTTTCATCTCGGGGAATCCTGAAATAGGGTCACGGGCATCACTATTGGTTAGGATATTGGCGTTGGATTGATTCCATCCGTGGGCGATGCTGATCACCTCCGGGACAATCCCCGAGGTGACCTTTGCCTTGGTCTCGATAGCTCCCTGAGGGGATTCAATGACTATGTTCTGGCTATTTTCAATCCCCCTTTCCTTAGCCGTTTCAGGATGTATTTCCGCTTCCGGATCCAGGGCAGTCTTGCGGAGTCCCGGCAGGTTTCTGAACTGCGAGTGAAAATAGCCCGGTATCCTGGCACCTGTGCTGAGAATCAAGGTGAATTCCTCCCCTTTTTTTTCCTCACGATAGACCGGCAACGGATCGTGGCCGAGCTTCTTCAGCCTCTCGGAATAGAGCTCGACATTTTGAGACGGGGTTCGAAATCCTGCTTCTACATACCTCCTATGTTTCACAGTCTGATAGAACATGCCACCAGTATTTTTCTCAAGCTCTTCAATCGTGACCAAAGTCGGACTTAGCTGAAATCCAATTGCCTCTCTCACGTCCTGCCAGGGGAAATACTCTTTGTATCCCATCCTTTGAGCTAGTTCGAACCAGAACTTCCAATCAGGCCAGCTTTCCCCTCGGGGGGCTACGACCTTCCTGCGCAGCATTGCATACGGGATACCAAAGAGCCCATAGTCAAAGAACTCATCTCTTTCAAGAAAAGTCGCAGCAGGCAATACAATGTTTGCTAGTTCGGCTGTCTGTGTCATAAAAATATCCATGACAACCAGGAAATCCAGCTTTTTCAACGCCTCCTGGGTCTTCCTGGCCTGAGGCCACGTAAGAACAGGGTTGCTTCCTAAGATTAGCATGGATTTGATTGGATAGGGTTTGCAGGAAAGAAGTGTCTCCGGCAGACACATCGCCTGTGCCTCTGAGGTAAATTGGACGAACAAAGAATGTTCCTCCTCCCCGATGGGCTTAGAATTTGTTTCCCTGTTTTCCAATCCCGGTACTGTAAGAGGCAAGCTGCCACCGAAAAGATCACCTCCGGGTACATCCAGGTTTCCTGTTATCGCTTGCAGGATAGAAAGGGCGCGGAAGCCCTGAACAGCGTTCGGACTGTGATCGAGGGCAATCCCTCGATTGGTACAGGCGGGTTTTGTAGTAGCATATAGTTCAGCGGCCTTCCTGATATCATGGGCTTCAACCCCTGTGATCCCTTTGACCTTTTCCGGAGGATAGTCTTTTAGGTGCTCCTCCAGTTTATCGAATCCTACGGTCCATTCTTTTACGAAATCCTTATCATAGAGCCCTTCCGTTACAACGATGTTCAGCATGCCCAAGGCCAAGGCCATGTCTGTTCCAGGTCGCGGTCTGAGATGTACATCCGCTCTTACGGCCAGTGGTATAGACCTGGGGTCTACAACTATCAGTTTTGCTCCTCGCCTTTTGGCGTGGGATATGCTTTTGGAGTGCGGCAACATAGAGGACGAAGGATTAGCACCCCAGAGCACAATGCAATTGCTATTCTCATAGTCAGGAACCGAGTAGGCGCCAAAGGTCAGTATGTTGCCCATCACCCCAGCAAAGTGGCAAAGGCTGCCTGCCGAAGAGTAATTGGGGGTTTCATAAAGGTTACAAAACCTTTTGGCGTACCAACCTACATCGTGCAAGGCAACCGGGCATCCCTGATACACTGCCATTGACTGAGCACCATGCTCCAGTTTGATCCTATTCAGTTCGGTGGTGATATGCTCCAGAGCTTCATCCCATGATATCCTCTCCCACTCGTTGCCCTTCTTTTTCATAGGATACTTGAGCCTTTCGGGGGAAGAAACAAGTTCCCGAGCCGCGTGTGCCTTTGAGCAGACAATACCTCTATTGGCAGGATGCTGGAGCGAACCCTCTATCCTCTCGATTCTTCCATCTTGAACGGACACATCTATACCGCAACCCAGGGTGCACATACCACAGATTGTTTTCACGACTTCTCCCATCTTAAATTCCCTCCCTGTAATCCAATTCAACCCACCATTTCCAGAAAGGCCTCTATGCGAGTCCTGAGCTGCTCGGTATCCGACTCGGAATAGTCGGTCTCGATGTGAAGATAAGGAATACCTAATTCCCCGGTGACATATTGCTTAACTTCGTAGGCCTCTATGTTATAGGTATGACAGGCCTGCCAGACAAGCTCCATTACTCCATCCGCCTTATATTCGCGAATGAGCCTTCCTATCATCTCCAGTCGTCCCTCATTCGGGGTCATGCAAGAACACGGGATCGTCAGATATCTTTCGGCAAGGGCAACTATGGGGTCCTTGTTCTCGTTTTCGTCAACCATGGTGTCAATGCTTCTCATGCCGGTGCACGCTTCAGAGCACACAACCGCGGCACCGCAATCCTCAATCAGGTCGAGTACCTTCTCAGAGCCGTGTCCCACCGGGCAACCTGCCATCAGTATCCGCTTCACATTGGGCGGGAAAGGAGACTTGCCCTGCTCCGCGTTTGTTTTCAACTCTTCCAGAAGCCCTTCCAATCGGCTTATGGTCTGGCCCTGGTCGACCTGAAACAAGCTGGAGAAAATAACGGTATTCAACTCGAGACCAGAAAGGGGTGGGGGTTGAAACCTGGCGGTCTCGAAGACCTGCTTCATCAGCCTACGTTGCTTGTTTGTGGTCTTTATGGCCGCTTTCAGCGCCTTGTCTGTTATCTTTGTGCCAACATTTTGTTCAATAAACGTCTTTGTGTTTTTTATCTCCTGAGTCCAGAGTTCCAACGCTCTCGCGTTATCGGGTTTGTTGGGAAGGTTCATCACATACATCGGCTTCAAATTCCTCAGCAGCTCAAACATCTTCTTCTTACCGTCGCAGGTAGTCTCGCCGACAATGCAATCAGAGAAAGTGAAGAATGGACAGGTTCCTGTTACGGCAAAGCCATAACTGGATTTGACCATGGGGCAGAGATTTGGGGGTAAATCCTCCTCTGCTCTGGGGATAGGATCCGCTCTGGTTGCACAGAGCCCTACGGGTATAGCGCCGGCAGCCCATACAAGCTCGGTTGGCATATAGGCGCAATAAAGACCAATGACCTTTTTCCCTTCTTCCTTGGCCCCTTTCAGGTGTACCCTAACAACTGCGGCCATCTCTGCATAGAATTTTTCCACTTGCTCAGTCATTTTACCTCCATTGGTTCAAGGGTTTACAAGGCGCTGGTTTGCGATGCCTGGCCTCAACGCACAAGGTTCAGGGTCCGCGGTCACCTGGCGTCCATTACGGCGTTTATGGTTGTTTTTAAGAAGCATGCGCTCCCTATTGATCCGGTTGATCTGCCTGATAGCCAGTATTAGACCTTCCTCGGGGACCATCATTTCCTTTTGTCTCTTTATAAACCCCTTGATTATTCTTACATTAGCTGCGCCGTGCGCCATGGCCTTCGTCAACTCCTTTAGCCTGCCTCCTGAACCATCCTCAGGTCAAGGGCTCCTCTTAGTGCCTCATGGATGTGATAGTGAAAAACGCGCGGTTTTTTTGAGCATAGGAAAGTCTAACCCGATATGTCAAACTGGAACCTCCGATATATATATCGGTTTTTATAGGGAAATCCGATTTTATTCTTGACAAGATTATTCTATTCTGGAATAAGTTCTTTAGTGGGTGTTTATTTCAGATGGCCGGGATTAAAGTGTCTTGTTCCTTTTCCTTTGATGCTTCTAATAGCTTAAGCCAGGAGGGATTTATGGGCAATAAGTATAAGTCTTCGGCAGCGATCATATCTCTTGAACAGGCCGTGGGGACCGTTCTTGCCCACGATATCACTGAAATAAGGCAGGGCGAATTCAAGGGCCCTGCCTTCAAAAAGGGGCACATTCTTAAAGAAGAAGACCTGGAGCATCTCAGACGGCTGGGAAAAGAACATCTGTTTGCTCTAAACATCGGTCCCGGTGAGTTACATGAAGACGATGCCGCCATAAGACTTGCCAGGGCATTGGCCGGCCCCGGCGTTATTGTTGACGGAAAACCGTCAGAGGGAAAAATCACCTTGAAATCAGCCCACAGCGGTCTTTTGAAGGTTGATGTGGAGGCACTTACCGAGTTCAATCTGGTTCCCGATATTACATGCTCGTCCAGACACAACAATGTTCTTGTAAGCGAAGGGGAGATTGTTGCCGCAACACGGGCCATCCCGTTGATAATTAGTGAAAGATCGGTCGCCGATGCCGAAGAAATAGCCAAAGGCCCGGAGGGCGTTTTTTCGGTCAAGAAATTGTCCCGCCCGAAAACGGGCCTTATTGTGACGGGCAATGAAGTCTTCAGCGGCCGGATTGAGGACAAGTTTGCCCCTCTGATCAAAGAAAAACTCAAGTCTTTTCACTGCCCCCTCACGGAGACCGTCTTTGCTCCCGATGACAAGGACGAAATCTTAAGACGTATTAACCAGTTTTCGGAAAAGGGACTGGGGCTTATTCTGGTGACAGGTGGCATGAGTGTTGATCCCGACGACGTCAGCCGCGTGGCTATTGCGGAAGCAGGCGCCGTAG
>JAXHTA010000227.1:0-6383 GCA_034190285.1 Thermodesulfobacteriota bacterium
TGTTGAATGGCCCGGATAGGTTCGCCCATATCAAGACGGCCGTGTTTATCCAGTGCGTTGGCTCGAGAGAGCCTGCAAGACCTTATTGCAGCAAGGTCTGTTGCACCCAGTCCATCCACATGATTTTTCACTTCATGGGCTATCATGGTGGAAAACTTGCCCACCTCGGCCAGGGTATTCTGCTGGATCATTTCCTGGTATGCATTTTCAAGGGCCTTACTGCTCCATTCCAGAGAATCGAGCATGGAATTGAAGGCCACGGCAAGCTCCCTGGTCTCAGGCAGGCTCCCTGGCCGCGCCCTCAGTGTCAGCTCGCCTTTTCCTACCTGGCGCGCTGTAGTCGCCAGACGAGTAACCTCCAATACAATAGATCGAGAAATGAAATAAAACACCAAACCTGCAATAATGGCCAGGCCTGTGGAAAACAGGATAAACTGCCGAGTTATTTCGACCATGAGTTCGTCAATGCCGTGGGTACTGAATGTGATGCGTACTTTTCCAATATAGTCAACACCAGGCACCTGCCTCTCGCCGAATGGGGTCTGATTTGACCTGAACAAAAGGTCCTCATCACGGGTCTTTTTAAACCTGACAGGGGCTTCAACCACCGACAAAGGGCCGGTGATTGCCCTGGAGAGGTCTACAAGCTGGCGGTCATGATTATCGAGTATAGTGACTCTTGCCACGTCCTCCTCGCCCAGAAGATTCAGGGCAAGGCTTTTAAGTCCGGACCGGTCGCCGATCAGAACACCGACTTCCGAATTAAGGGCCAGGTACTTAGCCAGAAAGGAGATTCGATCCCTGAACCTCGTGACCATAAACTGCCTGGTGATATGAACGCCAACCACGTCTAATGTAAAAGCAGAGGCGCAAATAAGTAAAAAGGCGGCCACAAGGAGCCTCAGATGGATGCCCGGCCTTTTCACGGCCTAACCTCAATGTCCTTCAGCCCGTCTTTCAAATCTTCAAAACCCAGTCTTTCGGTAACCTTTAGGTTCAGCCATGTGTGAAACGTCACATCCTCCTTTTTGCACTTCTCCCCTGAGAGCATGCCAATGGCTAGTCGTGCCGTTTGCTCCCCGATCTCCCTATAGTCAAACACAAAGGCCAGGGCCGCCCCGCTCTCATAAAAAAACCGGTTATAGCCTATTACAGCTACTCCTCCCGAGATGGCCTCTTTAATAATATGTCGTACAAGGCTTTCGGTTATGACCGTATGATCAGGGATCAACCACAGGGCATCTAAATCCTTTAAATGCCGGCCCAGGACAATGGGGATATCCTTTCTGGATGACACCCTGAGGGGTACGATCTCCAGCCCATAGGATAAACCATGGGCAGCTGCCTTTCTGACAAAGTCAGCATTATGTACGGAATCATGGAGGACTCCAACACGCCCCATAAATGGAAACGCACTGGAAATCCTCTCAACCTGAATTCTTATCGGGATATTTAGGGATATGCCGCACGCAGCTCTTGGCACTCGCTCCCTCGCTTCGGGGTGCAAAACCATAGAATACAACTTGAGGGCCTCTTTGCTCTCAAGTTCCGACCAAACAAATTCCATGGACGCAGGACCAATGGCCACAAAAAGGTCAAATTTCTCACTGACAAGTCTCTCTGAGAGATCTCCCCTGCCCTTACCCCGGAATTTTTCAAGAAAGAACACCTCGATTAGTGCGTCCAATCTCCCCGAAAGCACTGCACTCAGCCCTTCTACCGCATCAACATAGGGCCGGATATTCTGAGAGACCACCAAGGCCACCTTGGGTGCTGAGATCTCCTTGCCGGGCGCCAAGGCGCTTCCAAATGAGACAAGCAACACAATAGCCATGAAAATTCCTCGGCGAAGAGTTCTACACACCCTCGCTGGCTGCAATTTGGAAGGTCCCTTCATCGGCCTCGCGACAGCTTGATGAGTTCGGAAAACCGTATATCATCGGGTATACTTGACACCGAATTCACGAAATATGATCCGTTCGATAGATTGGGCTTTTGCGGTAGTGGGGTGTTAGGATGGTGGGGCAGGAGGTTGCCAACGAACAATCCCCTTCCATATGTGACAATAGCCGGGCCATCCGGAACCGGATATTACAGGTGGCCTTTCCGCCCGAGTTGGTGGTTCTGATTTCACATGGGTATATGCTTGATATTTCCGACCTTGCGCTTGAAGTCTTCGGTTACGGCGTCCACATCTTCCAGGCTGGCAATTACATAAGGGGTTATCAAGATGATCAGCTCCGTCTTGGTGACGGACTTGTTCTTTGCTCCAAAGAGATACCCGAGGACAGGTATGTCGCTCAGCCACGGCACCCCGGACTCGGATTCGGAACTTGTCTCCTTGATCAGACCCCCGATTACGATTGTCTGGGCATGCCCGACCGTGAGTGTGGTATTGACGCTTCTCTTGAAAAAGGACGGATAGTCACTGCCTCCCACCGATACACCCGTGGCCTCCTCGCTCACCTCCTGGCTGACGTCCATTGTTACAAGACCGCGCTCGTTGATATGGGGGGTAACGGTTAGGAGAACGCCCGTATCCCGGTATTGGATGGTGGTTGTGGTCACGGGATTTTCACCTGTCGTGGTTGTCTCGGCGCTGCTCACAGGGATCTCGGTTGATATGTCTATCCTGGCCTCTTTATTGTCAGAGGCAAGGACGCTGGGGGAAGACAGGATATTCACCTTTTTCTCCGCGGCAAGGGCCTCAAGGGTGTTGGTCCACCTGTCTGTCTGGCCTACGTCATAGAACAGGCCCGAACTGCCCAAAGTGGCCGAATAGAGGGTGGTACTCAGGCTCCCATCGCCTTTCAAATAGGTCCACTCTATGCCGAGGTCGGTGGATTCGTCCAGGGTGACATCGGCAACTACGACTTCGATCAAGACCTGGCGGGGCAGGACATCCAGGCGCTTCAATATATCCTCAATAACCCGAAAATCTGCCGGGATAGCTTCAATAATAAGGGAGTTTCTTATCTCGTCGGCAATAATCTTGACCTCATCCCTCAAAGTGCCAGTGCCTGCTGTCTCCCCCTTAGCCTTTGTAACGAACGTTTCCTTCTCCTTTTTCACCGGGCGCACCTGGGCGAAAGGATTCGGGGATGGTGGCGTGGCGGGCTCTTCGGCTTTCCTTTTTTCCCAATCTTCCTTTTCCTTTTCTGACGTCCCCTTGGCAAAGACCTGGTCCAAAAGGTCGGCCAACTCCCTGGCTTCTCCGTTTTTGACGGAATACACGTAGATCCTCGGTTCGACCTCTTCGCTTTCTACGTCGAGTTTGTGCACAAACCTCTCAATCTTCTCAAAAAACCGGGGCCGTGAACTCATGGCTAGCAGGGCATTCAATCTCTCAATGGCAATGAACTTGACATCGACCTTTTCGCCCGTTGCATAGGCGGATACTATATCTTCAAGAAGCTTTACCATGTCCTCGGCATCAATGTTTTCAAGGAAATAAAAACGTTGCTCTACCTTTTCAAAAAGATCCACATCAAAGGTTTCCACCAGTCTCAGGCTCTTCAGAATGTTGATGCCCTTGTCGACTACCAGCAAGGTGTTCGAATCCTCGTGTGATATAATAGTCCCGCTCGTGGAGATAAAAGGGGTCAAAAGGC
Source organism: Thermodesulfobacteriota bacterium (assembly GCA_034190285.1). Classification (GTDB taxonomy): domain Bacteria; phylum Desulfobacterota; class DSM-4660; order Desulfatiglandales; family Desulfatiglandaceae; genus JAXHTA01. The sequence continues at coordinate 3,612 of JAXHTA010000227.1, forward strand.
TTGTCATTTCCTGAACGGATATGAACTTAAGGGGGATTATTTGCATGATGATCCTTTCCCCTGGCGGGACCTCTCCCCCCTCGCGGCCCAGTCTGGAGGTGATGGGCATTCTCGGGGCATCTTTGAGGGTGATGATCCTGTATATGCTTCCCTCTTTAGCAGCAGTCAGACCGCTCGCCTCCAGGATCTGAAAAAATACAGGAAAAATATCCTCTTTCTTCAGCCGGCCAGCCGTATGGATCGTCACTTTCCCGCTGACGTTTGAATCAACCATGTAGTTGATCTTTAGTATCTCAGCAATGGTCCTGATCACTTCGTAGAGGTCCGCATCATCAAAATTAAAAATGACGTCCCCATCCTCTTCCGGGACCTTTTCTTCATCAAGTTTTTCGGGCGGCGCAAGGGCGGCTCCGTCTGATTTGGTCCTGTATACCGACGGCGCCACCGGAGGGCCGCCTTCTGCGGCGGACCCAGCCGATGGCTCGATAGCCCCGGCCGTAGGTTGTTTCGATTCTTTTTTCGGTCGTCTTATCCTGCGCTTCACATGACCAAACGGGGTGGGAACGATTTCAAACTCACCCTCTTCGTCGGCGAAGATCTTTTCGCCGGGCTCCTTCCCATTCTTCTTAACCGGCGGGGGGGGAGGGGCCTTATCAACCTTGGCCACACCCTCATCGACCTTTGGTTCATGCCCCGCGCACCCTGCAAAAAAGGAAAGGACAAAACACTGAATAAAAAAAATGACCAATCTGTATGTGGCGACCTTATTCATGAATTCTTACTTTTTCCTGCGCTTTATGTTCCCAAAAGGGGTCTTCACAATCTCGTATTCAGCCTCGGGCAAATTCTTGTCTTGCAGGGCCTTGGGCAAGGGCGGGTTTTTCTTCGGCCCCGCACTGACCACTGTCGGTTTCGCCTGCTTCTTTGTCACCGTTGCCTGCCTCTTCGGTTTATCCTTGCTGTACAAAAGGACTTCATACTTCTCTGCGCCTTCCGACAGTATGACCCTGTCCTTATCAATGCCGGCAACCTCGAGATCACCGATAGTGTCGCCCACCTTCACCCACTTGTTCGGCCTCTCGTCGGGCTTCCTGAAAGGGTTGTTAATAAGGGCCTTCTTATAGCTGTCCATTATGATGACGCCGTACAGGAAAAATTTCTTCCCGGGAATCTTGAGTTCCTTTATCTCCGGCTCCGGTTCAGACACTTCCGGTATAAACTCCACCCTGTCCGGAGAAAATAGATTACTGTCAACCACGACCCCGTATGTCGATTCCGGAGGCATATCCCTGCTCACGATCCTTTTTTCCGACCGTGATGTGGACCCTTCAACAGACTTCAATGGCAAGGCGGCCTTTTCTCCCATGGCCCAAAGCCCGTAGGTCTTCAAACCGAAAAAGACTGCAAATACCGCCAGTAAAGAATTTATGAACCATATTTTTGAAAACATTTGACGGGACCGAATTGTCTATTTCAACATATTATAGTTGGTCTCGGCGCCAGAATTCCTTGCCAGGATTCCTTATCCTTCCGCCGATTTCATAACGCCAACCACAGTCAGGTCGGATTGTATCTTTTCCGGACCTTTCCCGCGAGGGACCGTAATCCTGATTGTCTGAACAGTCAAGTATTTTGAGGAAGTCTCAATCCTGTAAAGGATCTCCTTTAGCTGCCTGATGGTTGAAGTGATGGTAAATCGAACCGGGACGCTCAGGTAGTCCCCTTCGTCCAATTCCCCGGTCTTTAATACCCGCACCGTCTTTATCACTACATCGCTTCTGCCTGCGATCTCGTTCAGGATGTTCTGGATGTCTACTGCCGCAAGGGCAGGGGTATCTCCGGTCAAAAGCCCGGACTCCGCACGATCGAGGATCCGGTTCAAAGAAATGAGTTCAGCATCCAACCCTTTCGCCTGGTGAACCATCTGCCTGTACTTTGCGATCTTTCTTTCCTTCAAGGCGATTTCCTCTCCGGCGGCCTGAAGGCCTTGGAGAAAAGGGAACAATCGATAGACGAGACCCAAAAAAAGCAGAACCCCTCCTACAATGAAGATATACCTTCTTGTTTTATCAATTCTTAACTGTACCATGGAAATCAGTTAATCCTTAGCCCTATTCGAAACCTCTCTTTGCCATCCTTGCCTTTTGTGATCGTGGATTGGAATGCGGCATCAGTGAAAAGAGGAGAACCCTCTAAAAGAGGAATCAATTCCGAGGCCGATTCCGCATGTCCTTCAATCTGGACCCCATCAAATGAAAAGTTGAAGTTGCGTACCCACGCGGTATCAGGGATTCTCTCGCTGAGGTCTCTCAGTACGTTCAGGACCGGCACCCGCCCTCCGCGGAGAGAATTCAGGAAGTCGATCGAACTCTCCAATTCGTTACACCTCGATTGGATCCGGTCAAGATCTGAAATCTCTATGCTAAGACGTTTGATCTCATCGTTCAGCCGGTTCAGGTTAAGCCTTTGGCGCAGGATATTTCCTCCTCCCCAGGCAAGAACCAATAGAATCAGCAGGGTCCCTAACACAAACATGACATAGTAACCGGTTTTATTGGGCCTTTTTCGAAGTTCGATGGGCATGAGGTTGATGTCCATCGGCGTCTTTTTGAGTCCATTCAGGGCCAGGCCATAGGCCGGTAAAAGGGCGTGGGAAGATATCCCTCCTCCAGCGAGGTCAACGGCGCGGACATCGAGGTTTGCCATCTCCCCCAAAGGCGTGAGCCTCTCAATGTCCGCATCTGGGCCGCAGAGTACAACCTTCAGTCGGCC
>JAXHTA010000228.1:0-6381 GCA_034190285.1 Thermodesulfobacteriota bacterium
CACGAAGGTGTCAGAGAAGCGGCCGTCATAGGGGTCCCTGACAAAGATGTGGGGGAAATAGTTAAGGCGGTGGTTGTCCTGCACCATAACGCCGTAAACGTCACACTTCACGAACTGTTGGAGGCTTGCAGGCAGAGCTTATCTCCCCACAAGATCCCAAAATATATTGAATTCAGAGATTCTCTCCCAAAGAGCCCACATTCGGGGAAAATCCTAAAAAAGGAATTGAGGCAGGAGGAGATGCTTAAACAGGGGAGGAGGATGTCGAAGGAGGTGAACAATGCTGCATGAGAAGATGGTCGGATTGGTCTCAGGTATAGCGATCGTGCTCGCAGTCTTGCCCACCCTGGCTGGCCACGCCTCAGAGAAACGAACGAAAACGGACGAATTAGTAATCGGAATTATAACAGATACCGTGACCAATTACAATATCTGTCAGTCCCGCGGCGCCTTGTTGGCAATTGAGGAAATTGAGAAAAGAGGTGGGATTCTTGGACGTCGAATAAAGGCCGTTGTGGAAGATGACCGGGAGGGCGATCCATCTACTTCCTTAGAATCGTGCATTAATGCCGTTGAAAAGCTGATAACGGCGGACAAGGCGGACATTCTTATAGGCACCTGGAGAAGCGAATTTGCCCTGGCCGCCGCAAATACGGCCGCCAGGTACAAAAAGATAAGCTTTGTGGGTGGCGCAACCAGTATGTTGGGTGACAATGTTGAAAAGAACTATGAAAAATTCAAGTACTTTTTTAAGATACACGGATGGCCTAACATAAAAACATCCGCGATGGTCTGGAAAGAGTGGATTGAACATCTGATGCCAAGATTAGAGACCGAAGAAAAGCCATTAACCATATGCTTGGTTGGGGATACGACCCATTTCTCGACCCGATCTATGGACCTGACAGCAGAAATACTTGCCGATGCCGGCGCTGAGGTGGTGGGGAAGATCAAGATGCCGTTCAGGGCGGTTGATGTGGTTACAGAACTGTCAAAGGTCAGGAAAAGCAGAGCTTCATATGTAATAGTATTGCTTGGTGGTGGGCCGTCTTCTTATGCCTTTGCCAGGCAGTATTATGACCTCAGGCTTCCTATGCCGATACTGGGCGCTCCGAGTCCTGCTCAATCAGAGCCTGATTGGCTTGGGGTGACGGATGGCAAGGGAAGGTGGTGGGTCTGCACCGGCTGGTTCAGCTGGCCGCCCCCCAAGTTCAATGGTGCGGAGGAGTTCTTAGAGGGTTTTCGCGCCAGGTGGGGCCACAATCCGGCGGCATTGGCGTGCGGCGCATACGAGACGATCTATGCCCTTAAGGCCGCAATAGAAAAAGCGAATTCCTTTGAAACTGAGAAGGTTATCAAGGCCCTTGAAGAGGTGGAAATCGCGGGAATAAGCAAGCCTGTTGTACAATGGGATCAGAGGCATGAGACTCCCCATCCGTGGGGCGGCGGATTGATGATGCAATGGCAGGGGCATGATAAACTGGTGACCGTTTATCCGCCGGAGTATGCGTCGGGAGAACTCATACTAAAGGCGCCGTGCGAAAAATAGCTTCTTCCGTACGTACTCGACGTTCAATTTTGGGTGCCCGATGTTGGACTTTCATCTTTCATTTTCTAAGGTTGGGTTTTGCACCCAATCAATACTCCAAGAAACCAATGAAAAAAACCGGAAATACCCAAGACCCAAACACAAAGACATATACGCTTAACCCGGCGGCACAGTCACCCACGGTATTATTGGAGCATCTAATGCCAATTGAACGACGTAAGAGTTCATTTATTCGTTCTCAGCAGTAAGCGTGAATTCAAGGTCTACAACGCTTGCAGGGACTGTATCCTTCCCAGAAGGCATCATGACGGGTGTCAAACCTTATCAGGTTGCGGGCAAGAATCCTGCTGCCAAAAGGGCAGGACGGTCTATGGAACCGAAAAAAGTTCTTGTTCCCTGAATAGAACTCTTCCTGGTGTTTGAAAGGCCTGCTCCATATCCCAAGACGGTCTTTCATCGCTTTTCTCTGGCAGTCAAGAAAGAGGTCTTTGTATTTAAAGTCCTGACTCTTCAGCATAACATGTGCCAGCCCTTTTCTGACCACCATTGCATTGACCATTTTTCCATTTTTCAGGAATACGTGAGAGAGCAGCCGTCCATACCGATCTCTTTTCTCCTGATCAAACTCAAGTCTTACCTGAGTCCTATTAACTAATTCAATGTTGAAATCTCTGGCCGCACTAGCCATAAACTCACTATTCCCGCCTGTATGATCGATCTCCGGGGCATCGATTCCCAGATATCTCACCTTCTCTCCACTCGCCAAGAGAATGGTATCCCCATCGTACACAAATTTGACCTTATGGTAGGGCAGGGGAGTCAAAGCTAGACAGATCGATGCAAAGAAAAAAGGGAGGATGTGTCCCAAACTCGTGATTGAACGAAAACAGTCTCTTTTGCCGACCTCTGCGGCAGAAAAGAATCTCAAGATCATTGTTCTATGACCATCACATTAGATAAGCCTCAGACAAAGGCGGAGACAACTTAATTATTCAGAATCAAACTTGCGAAACTGTAATACAAGTAAAAAATAAGAGCTTAGCATGTTTTTGTTAACTATTAGCAGGTTTTTTATTGACTTTAAAGTTCTCTGGTATTAAACTTAACTACCAGTAGATAACTGACATCGTTCAGAACGTATAGAGATAAATCGAGCAAATCTAAAGATACGGGAGTATATTATGCCGGAGATTATGACAACCAAGGAAGTTGCAAAATATTTGAAATTACATGAGATTACGATTTGCAAGTATGCTGCGGAAGGGAAAATCCCCGCGATTCGGATCGGGAGGGTCTGGCGGTTCGACAAGGAAGCTATTGATAGGTGGATCAGCGGCAGCACAAAAAAATGACGAAAAAGATTATCCGCGGGGGGGCTTCCGGATGGGAGTGCCCATTCTATACCAGTTTCAGGCCTTGGAGTTTTTATGAATAAAGAAGGAATGCCCCTCTCCATTTGACAAAGGATTCGAGGTCAGCTAACCATTCTTGTTCGATTAGGGAAAGACGATCACCGGATTCCAGGTTAAGTAAGAGCGATGAATCGCCCATAATCAGGTCAATGGGCTTTTTTTTGTATTCATATTCGTAAGGCGGCTCTTTCCATTCAAAGTCTCGTCGGTGGGTCTCCATAACCGCTCTCAAAATGGAGATTGATGTGAAATAGGGCCGATAAATATGGGGGTCAAGGGCGTGTAGAATGAATCCATGGCAGATCTGCCCGCCCCATTTCTGGAATGTGGGGCGAAATGAGAATTCCTGCAGATGGCAACCCAATGTCGCTTCGGGTTCTAATGCACGTTTGATCGCTGAGGTGTCCAGATAGGGCGATCCAAAAATCTCGAAGGGCCGGCAAGTACCCCTTCCTTCGGAAAGATTGGTCCCTTCCCAGATCACCTGACCGGGATAGACATATGCAGTTTCCGGGAAAGGCATGTTGGGCGAAGGCATAACCCATCTTAAGCCCGTTTCTTCCCATACCATTTTCCGAAGCCATCCTAGCATGGGTATTATCTCCAAGTCACAACCCAGGTCGTACACGTGGTTGAATATCAAGGCCATCTCCCCCATTGTCAAGCCGTGGCGCATAGGCAGACTGTAAGGCCCCACAAACGAGTAAAGCTCTGGCCGCAGGAGATTCCCCTCTACTGTCTCCCCCCCTAACGGATTGGGTCGGTCCAGGATAAGGACTTTTTTGCCGTTTTTTGCCGCGGCGCTAAGGCAGTTGAGCATGGTGGAGGCGAAGGTGTAAACCCTTGTTCCTACATCCTGGAGATCAATTACGAGGATGTCTACTATCTCGAGCATGTGGGGCAGAGGCTCTCTTGTCTCACCATAAAGGCTGAAGACAGGTATTTGTAAGATACTGTCGAAAAAATGGTCGGTTTCCACCATATTATCCTGATCTTCGCCGCCAAACCCGTGCTGGGGTCCAAAAAGGGCCTTCAACTGGCCTGGAAGTAACTGTTTGATAATGTCTTTGGCCCTATTCAATCTGCTATCCACGGACGCCTGATTGGCAAGGAGGCCAAGTCGATACCCTTTAAGCTTCTTCCAGTATCCATCTCGGAGTCTATCAAGACCTGTAAGGATAGTGCTCATCGTCAGTGGGATAATGATCTTAAAGATCGTCTTCTTCTATAAATCGCAATGTAAAGTCTCAACAAAACCTGGGATGCCGAAGGCTCCTTCACCCTGTGCAAAAGGGAGATCACAGGATACATTTTTCGGCTACTAGGAGACATTCCTGTTTGCCATCGTATTTGATTCGCGCCTCGTTTTCAATACCGTTTGTCAGGTCACGTTTCCCATCCTTCAAATAGCCTGGCTCGGTCTGCCTTGGGCAGCAGTGAGCGCAGGTTTATCTTGGACATTTGCCGTGTGGAATTGTACCATGAACAAGAGGCAGGGACAGGAGGAGATGTGGATAGTGAATCGAGTGTTTTCAAGAAGATATATCAGGACTACCTCGAACAGATAAGTCATCTCGATCTGTCCGCCGTAGCAAAGAGCATCGGCGTTGAATCGAGGGGAGACAGTGTAATAGTCCCGCTGTTTGGAAAGCCCTACCGGATCCACAAGCGCGGAATCGCAAGTCCGCAGGAAGGGGATACTAGCCACTCAGTCAAGGTGGTGTTATGCAAATACCTTCTCCTCCACCCCAAAAGAGAACTGGAAGACATTTCATGGGTCTCTTTCAAGGATTTCAGAGATGCTGCCCCATTTGTAGATGCCTTCCGCAATAATGCCGAGATGGTCATTGCCAGGAACTTTGCCGGCAGGGTGGATTTGTTGGAAGACTCGTGCCTTCGCCTTGGGGGGTATAATCCCGGCATGGAATTGTCCTATAATGTGATATTGCAGTTCGATGCCCTCCCCAGGCTCCCTATTCTTCTTCTTTTCAACGACGAAGACGATGAGTTTTCTGCCGACTGCCGCCTGCTTTTTGAGCGCCAGGCAGCGGATTATCTGGACATGGAATGTCTTGCCATTCTGGCTTGGCTACTGGCCGATTATCTGACTCAATTGTCAGATAACATGCCCTGTGAAAAGGCATGAAAATAAAATTCATCGTTACACTTTAGCAAATGACCCCGACGCTACGCTTCTGCCAAAATAGACCCCCACGGGTCAAAGCGTCTTGTTTTCAAAAGGCTAAATTCCTACAATTCATCTTTGTTATTCTGGCTTCTGCATTAATCGTCACAGAATCCCTGAACGCAGAAGAGGTCATTGCTCTCGCAGGTGAGAACCTAACTGTGTTTTTTGAGCTTCCACTCAGGTCTGCCGCGGAAGAAGTCGTACGTGTATATCCGAAAATCAGCGCCGATCTCGAACGTATCTTTGGCTGGGGTCTGGGTTTGCAACCATCTGTGTTGCTCATCAGGAATAGAGAAGATTTTCAGAGCATGACGGAAAGCGCCTCTATCGTGGCCTTTGCCGTCCCATCAAGAAAACTGATAGTGATCGACTATTCCAGAATGAATATTCCTCCGTTTACCATCGAAAATATACTGAAGCACGAACTCTGCCATCTTTTGCTTCATCATCACATCAGGGGAACAATCTTGCCGAGATGGCTTGATGAGGGTGTATGCCAGTGGGCTAGTGATGGAATCGGTGAGATTATAATGGATCAGAAACACTCTGTTCTCAACAAGGCAGCACTCAGAGGGACATTTATTCCTCTTGATTTGCTAAACCGGGGTTTCCCTCGGGATAAGGATTCCATGATATTGGCCTATGAAGAAAGCAAGAGCTTTATAACCCATATCATCAGTAAGTTCGGCAAGGAGGGAATTCTGGAAGTACTTGAGAATATGAAAACGGGTAAAGAGGTGGATGTGGCTTTCTCAATGGCCCTGTCCATGCCCCTGGGGAGACTTGAAGAAGAATGGCATCATGCCCTTAGGCAAAGAACGACCTGGTTCATTTATCTCAGTTACCATCTTTATGAGGTCCTTTTTGCACTCTTGGCCCTGATTACCATATACGCGTTCATAAGAACAATTATTAAGAAAAGGAATTACGGGACCGAAGAGGGGGAAGACGTTGGCGTATAGAACGCCGCCACAAAACAAGTTCGTCCCCCTCGACGCGACCCTTTTCAATGAAAAAACGGGATGCCCGCGAAACACCTTTCCCTGAAGAACAGACTATGGAGAACTCCTGCGCCGGTATGGTATGGGATTCCCCTTATCCTATCGTTTGTAGTGCTGAACTTATGGCCCTTTTTGTGAGGACCCCGGCCATCTCCTTTCTGTATTCCCTGGAACAGCTGCCGATATTGGGAAGGGGTTTTGCCTTATTAAAGGCGGCCTGGCCCACCTCTT
>JAXHTA010000229.1:0-6381 GCA_034190285.1 Thermodesulfobacteriota bacterium
CAACAGGTTAAATAGGAGAAGGTAAACTTTTCTCCTCTTATTTTTTTAAAAAAAGAAGTGACATCATCAGAGTCAGACTGATCTCACTTCTTTAACACAGATATGATAGACGCAATTTATTACGGTTATGAAGCCGCCCAGCCCATGCTTGATATGCAGGCGGAACTCAAATCTGAAATCGGCAAGGCGAAGAGAGTTATTCCACCAGAGCCTGTTGATGAAGAACTGGTCAGGAGCGTCGAAGAGAAAGGAATCCCGTTGCTCCGGGATGTAGTAACTACGCATGACAAGATGGAAAGACACAGAAAAGGAAAGGAGGCCCTGGCTTCTATCCTGGAATCTCTTTCCGAGACATATGAAGGAAGGGAAGAAGAGGTCAAGGCGGAAGTCCATAATCTGGAGAGAAAATTGGTTCGTCAGATGATCCTGGAAGAGGGGAAAAGGATCGATGGACGTGCCTTTGACCAGGTCAGGCCCATAGAGTGCATAGTCGGTCTTCTACCCCGTGTCCATGGATCCGCACTGTTTACACGCGGAGAGACCCAGGCAATGGTCTTCACGGCCCTGGGAACTGAACGGGATGAGCAGAGAATTGAATCCATCTATGGGGATCATTTCAGGTCCTTTATACTTCATTATAATTTTCCCCCTTACAGTGTGGGAGAGGCCAAGAGACTTGGCGGTCCGGGACGCAGGGAGATCGGCCATGGGGCGCTTGCCAGGCGCTCTCTCTTGCCCGTGATGCCTGAAAAGGAGGACTTTAAATATTGCATTCGGGTTGTATCTGAGATCCTCGAATCAAACGGCTCTTCTTCAATGGCGAGTGTTTGCGGCGGATGCCTTTCCCTCATGGACGCCGGTGTGCCTATCAAAGAACCGGTGGCAGGAGTGGCGATGGGTCTGGTTTCAGATGGTGATAAGGTGGCAGTGCTGACGGATATCATAGGTGATGAAGACCACTATGGCGATATGGATTTTAAGGTAACCGGCACACGCAACGGCATTACGGCCTTGCAGATGGATATAAAAATTGATGGGCTTTCAAAGGCGGTGATGCAAGAGGCCCTTGAACAGGCAAGACAAGGAAGGCTCTTTATCTTGGATGAGATGCAAAAGGCCATTGCACAGCCAAGAGAGCAGATTTCTGAATACGCACCCACTATCACCACAATGCAGGTTAAGCCCGAAAAGGTCAGGATCCTCATCGGTCCCGGTGGAATGACGATCAGGGAAATCACAAATAGTAGTGGGGCCAGAATCGATGTTGATGATGAAGGGGTGGTTACTATTGCATCTCCTGATAAAGAATGCTGTGATACTGCTGAGAAAATGATCAAAGAAGTCCTTCAAGAGGCCGAGGTTGGCAAGCTCTACAAGGGGAAGGTCGTAAAGATCATGGATTTTGGCGCCTTTGTGGAGATTTTTCCGGGAACAGACGGCCTGGTCCACATTTCACAATTGGACCGACAAAGAGTCGAAAGGGTTACGGACGTACTGAAGGAGGGGGATGAAGTTCTTGTAAAGGTCTTGGAAGTAGACGACAATGGAAAGATCCGTCTGTCACGCAAGGCCGCATTAGGGGAAAGTCTGGATAATGCATAATAAGACAGTATTAAAAAACGGTGTAAGGATAGTTTCAGAGCGGATAGATCATATGCGATCCGTTTCTCTAGGCATCTGGGTCGATACAGGTTCCCGTGACGAGGTCGTGTCAGAAAACGGGATATCCCATTTCATCGAACACATGATTTTCAAGGGAACACGGAATCGCACCAGCCTACAGATTGCCAAGGAACTGGATGCCATTGGAGGTCTCTCAAATGCATTCACCGGCAAGGAGAATACGTGCTTTCATGCAAGAGTCCTCGGTAAGCACTTCTTGCTCTTGGCCGATATCCTGTCCGACATTTTCTTGCATTCAACTTTCTATCCTGATGACCTAGAGCGCGAAAGGCAGGTAATTCTTCAGGAAATCAGCATGATGGAAGATACCCCTGAGGACAATATCCATGTGCTGTTCAATCGGCTCTTCTGGGTCAACCACCCCATTGGATTATCCATTCTCGGGACTGATGAAAGCATATCTGCCATAGGAAGAGAAACCATCCTCAAATACATCGACCGGTTCTATGTCCCGGAGAAGATTCTTGTGGCGGCGGCGGGGAATGTGGACCACCAGTCACTGGTTTCAGTATTTGAACCCCTTTTCGAGGCCGCCTCAGGGGGAGGGGACTCAAGTCCCAAAAGGAGTGTTCCCCTTTCCAACTCGGGCGTTGCCGTTCATGTCAAGGATCTGGAACAGGTTCATATTTGCCTTGGAGGGGAGGCTCCTCCCCTATCAAGTAAAAGGCGATTCGCCTGCGCCATTTTCAATACTATCCTTGGGGGGAATATGAGTTCCCGGCTGTTTCAGGAGATCAGGGAAAACCGGGGGCTGGCCTATTCTGTCTATTCCTTTGTTTCTTCATATGTTGATACGGGGCTTCTCGGGATGTATGTGGCGACTGATTCTGGTAGCGTGAATTCTGTTCTTGAGACAGTACAGACCGAGATTAGAAAACTCACTAAAGGCGAGTTGTCCGAATCGGACCTTTCGGCTGCTAAAGAGCACCTGATAGGTGGCATATATTTATCGTCCGAACACGCTGATAGCCAGATGATGCGTATTGCGAAAAACGAAATTGTTTTCGAGCGAAACGTGGGCTATGAAGAACTTGTATCCCAACTGGAAGGTGTGACGATAGATGAAGTAGTTGAGACAGCAGGCCAGGTATTTCGGGACGATGGAGTCTCCCTCACTACGCTAGGCCCATTCAAGGAGGAGGACCTTGACAGAGGCTGCCTTGTGTTTAGTGGTTGATTATCGACCATTCCTTATTTCAAAGGCATAGAGTGTCAGGAATTTCAATATTTCCGGGGGTTGGACTTGGACAGGATACCCGTCAAGATCAGGCGGCTGCAACATAATAATGATGACCTACCCTTACCCACATATGAGTCTGAAGGCTCTTCCGGTATGGATATCAGGGCCTACGTCGAAGAGCCCGTTCTGCTGAAACCGGGCGAAATAATGCTTATTCCCACAAAATTGTCCATATCAGTGCCTGCCGGATACGAAGCCCAGATTCGCCCTCGCAGTGGATTAGCCCTTCATCATGGCATTGGATTGCTGAATTCGCCTGGGACGATTGATTCTGATTACAGGGGTGAAATAGGGATTATTCTGATCAACTTGGGAACTGAACCCTTCTTGATCAGTAGAGGAGACAGGATTGCCCAGATGATAATAACCAAGGTGTATCGGGCCGATTTTGTTGAGGTGGACAGTCTCGATCAAACGTCCAGAGGCCCCGGTGGTTTTGGGCATACCGGAATTATATGAAAGGCGTATTAAGATTCTCTGTTCTGGCCTCCGGCAGCAGTGGAAACTCATGTTACGTGGAGACCGCCTGCGCAAGAGTTCTTGTGGACGCCGGGTTAAGCTGCCGCGAGACCGAGCGGCGACTTCATCTTGTTGACGTCCAGCCGGATAGCCTTGATGCCCTTATAATTACACATGAACATTTGGACCATATAAAGGGGGCCGGCCCCCTGGCACGACGCTTTGACCTGCCCCTTTTTGCCAACCTTAAAACCCTTGAGAAGGGGTCAAAAACACTGGGCAATCTACCCAAGCCGATGATCATAAGGACTGGCCAGACCCTGACTATTGGAGACCTTTCAGTAGAGACCTTCACCAAATGCCATGACGCGGCCGATCCCATGGGAGTTGTCTTCTTTCCCACGGACGGGTCTTCAAATTCCAACGGAGCAAGGGTAGGTCTTGCCACCGATCTAGGAAGGAGCACGAGGTTGGTAGAGGACCGTTTGAAGGACTGCCAGGCATTGATCATGGAGTTTAACTATGATCAGGAGATGTTGGAGGACGGCCCGTACCCCCTGGATATCAAAAAGAGGATTAAGGGTCCTGATGGACACTTGTCAAATCACAAGGCAGGAGAGATATTAGCAGCTGTTTACAACCCCGGTTTAAGGCATGTGGTTCTTGCTCATTTAAGTGAAGTCAATAATCATCCCGAAAAGGCCCGTAAGGAAGCGGCAAAGGTCCTTAGACAATGCGGGTCTGGCGAAGCGAGCATAGCGGTCAGTCGGCAGGACGCGCCTGGACCCATGATTGTTCCGTAGTTTGCATTCTCGGTTCCCAATTATAAGTCACAGTGTGCTGATCTAGATCCATCCGGAGGACCTCTTCTTTTCAAGGGAGAGGGCAGGGCCTGTAGGACTGAGAATATGAAGGTTTGCATTGCTGAAGCCTTACCTGATTATCAAGGATCGCTCATATGAATAAAATGAGCTTTTTTGTTGCTGCCGTTCTCCTCTTGGTTTCGATTCCGGCCTCGGCCTGTGAAACGGTCACTATTGTATATCAAAATGACCTTCACGGGTGGATATTTCCCTCTTCCACCAGGATCGGCATGAATAGAATATCCCGGATTCTTGAGCCCATTTTCAAGAATGAACCCAGTTCCTTCTATGCCGTGTCCGGCGATCTCTTTACGGGGCCCAATCTTCCAACCGAGTTGAGGGCTGTTTCGGAGTTGAGCATCTGGAACCAATTCTGGAAACAACTTGCAGATCAAGGTTTTGGTGACAGAGTCCTCATCTCTGCCGGCAACCATGAGTTCGACTATGGGGTGCCGGCTATAGACGGCTTTTCTTCAGGGCTTTTGTGCGCCAACCTCATGACCGTTGAAAATCAACCCCATTTTGTTCCTTTCAGAGTGAAAAGAACCGCAGAGGGGTTGCGGGCTGGCTTTATAGGACTACTTCTGGAGGAGGATTGGCGTGTCCTGGGTATGATTGCGAAAGAGCACTTGAAGATGTCTCCTATGCTGACGGCGATTAAGCGAGTCTTGCCCGAGATGGGGAAGCTGGACCTTACAATCCTGATGATCCACGACCATGTGGCCAACATAAGCAGGCTGGCCGAGACCCTGCCCTCTGAATTGGGCGTGGACATGATTCTTTCCGGCCACGACCACTATATATTCGAAGATCCCCTCAAGGTGAACGGGATATACATATTCCAAGCCGGCGCCATGAACAATTGCTATGGCAGGGCTGATCTCATTGTGGACGGTGGCAAGATAGTCTCTCTGGAGAATCAAATCGTAGAGCTGAAGGTCACCCCTTTGGAACGCGCCATGATGCTGGTCAAGGAAAAGGTAGATGAGTTGAATGGGAAGACCGTCGCCGTACTGAAGCAACCTTTACTTGGCACCTACCTGCGCGATAGAGAGAACAGCCTGGGGGACTTTGTGACCGATGCCTACAGATGGGCCGCTAAGACAGATGTCGCTATGACAAATGGCGCTTCTTTGCGGATGGATTGTCCTGTGCCTCCGGGTGAGTCCTATGATCTTAAGGAAGGGCATTTCAAGGCTATAACCCCGTTTGGCAACCACCTGATGGTGGGTGAAGTTACGGGCGCTCAAATCCTGGAAATCCTGGAAGGAGAAGCGGTAAACTTCCGTAACCAGGTATCTGGACTGGCTTACAAGATGGATCGTCATCGACCGGAGGGAAATAGAATACTCGACGCCAGAATCGGAGGAGTGCCGGTTTCGTTGAATAGCGTCTATACCCTGACCCATAATTCCTATTGCACCCACCCGAAAAACATGGAGAAATATCTTCATTTGAAGCCGGGTTCTATCAAATGGAAGGCCACGGATTTGGTGGATTATGAGGTCCTCGCCAAGTATGCACGCCATTTAGAGGTGATCGAGTATCCGATGGAGACAAGAGACAGGATCGTGATTGTGCCATGACCAGGGATATCACGAATCTGAGGCATCGCATCCTTGAAAAACCACACCTACACGTGGTTCTGTACAATCCAGAGATACCTGCCAACACCGGCAATATTGCCCGCCTCTGCGGAGCTGCCGAAATGAGGTTGCACCTGATCCATCCCCTTGGCTTCAAAGTGGATGATAAACACCTCAAAAGGGCAGGCTTGGACTACTGGCATGAAGTCGATATCCACCACCATATGAGCTTCGAAGCATTTTTGGAGCGCATGGATGGCGAGTGCAAGTTATTTGCCTTCAGCCGCCATGCTCGGATAACTTACCCGGAAGTGCAAGTCAATCACGGAGATTATCTGCTGTTTGGCCAGGAGACCATGGGACTGCCTTTGTGGATCAGAGAGGCATACCCGTGTTGCGCCATACCCATCTGGGGAAAGGTCCGCAGTCTGAACCTCTCCACGACTGTCGGCATCGTGGCTTACCACTACCTGCATCAGATAGGAAGGTTCTGACAATGCAGTCTGACGTTGTCATATAAATATTTGGACCCCTATTGCTCGGAGCCCAT